>NZ_JBALMO010000337.1:0-1260 GCF_036963345.1 Bacillus sp. JJ722 | reverse complement strand
CTAAAATTTGGGGTGCAGTTCATAGGAATCATGCTCTTTTTGTGTTAAAGGATTTTTTTCAATAATTGTTCAATACACATACTCATAGTGATATGCTGTTCATCGGCTTGTTTCTTAATTTTATCTAACATATCTGTTGGTAATTCAATACTTGTTTTTCTATAAGAACTCTTAATTATTAAGGAATCTTCCTCTACTATCCATTCCCCTTGTTTGAGGTATGGCTGAATATTAGATATTTGAAATGAGTTGTTAAAAGGTTTAAAACCAGCTTCAACAAATATTTCAACTACTTCCCCTATATCTCGAAGACGACAATTTTCAATTCCCCAAAATTCATATAGGTAGTCAATCACTTTATAAAAATCATTATGGGATTTAGGAAGGTTCAGTTGACAGTGCCCTTTTGATTCAACAGTAGATTCATGAATGAAATAAGCTGCACCTAACCCATAATCCTTGATGCCATTCTCATAAGAGATCATGTCACCAGTTGTTAACAAGTGAAAAAGCCAATTTTGGTTTTGGTCTCTATTTATCCTGGCCTGTCCAATTGAAGAAGAATGAAATAATTGAAAAAGTGCTATGTCTTTCTTTTTATTATAATAATCTTTTAATCTTGCCTTTGTAGGTTTATTGTTTTGTAATGCTTTTCTGGCCTTTTGGAAGGATTCTTCAGAAATAGAATGTGCATGCCTTTCATCACCAAAAGGAATTACTTTTGATTCAATAAGACCATCAGCGATATATTTATATACCGTTTGAAGTGTTACCCCTAATCTTTTTGCTACTTCGGCCGGCCCCATTTCTTTTTGCTTAGTTGCATTTGTATAAGAAAGTAATATTTCAACATCTTCTTTTCTATATCTAACTTCTTTATAGAGGCGATGCGGATCTTCAATTTTAGTCAATTTACCTTGTTTGTAATAATGGTAAACAGTAGAAGATGAAATACCTAAAAGGTGCATGGTTTCCGCTTTTGTATACCATTTTACTTCGCTCTCATTAACATCATTTAATTTTTCGTTCATCATAAAATCACCTTTTTTGGGCTATTCTTTATCCGTATAACTAAATGTACCATATTAAGAGATTTAATTAAATTAAGCTGAGTAAACTCTTCTGATTTTTGGATTGTTTGATACCGTAATATTCAATATTAAACCAATGTTAGAAAACTAATGAAGAGAAGTATAAACTAAAAAATATACTTATTGTTTCGATCCATACAGGTTGATCAATTTAGCCATTTTCGTCCAC
>NZ_JBALMO010000336.1:939-1400 GCF_036963345.1 Bacillus sp. JJ722 | reverse complement strand
GAATATTTTTTTTCATTTTTTCTCCCCCTGATAAATCGTAGTAATTACGATTTAAAATACAAAAAACGAAATCATTACGATTTACATATTGTATATTAACGCAAAGAAAACACGAAAGCAAGCGTTTCGTGCTTAATTTTTTTCGTCATATTTTGCTAAACTTTAGGAATCCTTTGGTTTCTTCTCAGGAACATAATCTATTCCCCCTGGATGAAAAGGGTGACATTTTAATATACGCTTTATTGTTAACCAGCCACCTTTCCAGGCGCCAAAGCGTTGAATTGCTTCAAGACCATATGCTGAACATGTAGGATAAAAGCGACATGTTGGTGGTTTTAAAGGTGAAATAACCGTTCGGTAAAAGCGGATTATTAATAAAAAAAGTTTCTTCATATTGGTTCATCCTTTTTTTATGTTTCAAAATCATTTTGTTCTTCTTCTTAAAAATCATTATACACCTT
>NZ_JBALMO010000336.1:311-926 GCF_036963345.1 Bacillus sp. JJ722 | reverse complement strand
TAGCTGAAATTTTATCGGATTAGTTATATTATGAATAATAAGAAATTTATTTTTTAAGGAGTGATTGATGTGCCATCAGTTGAAAGTTTTGAATTAGATCATAATGCGGTGAAAGCACCATATGTTAGACATTGTGGCGTCCATAAGGTAGGAAGTGATGGTGTTGTAAATAAATTTGATATTCGTTTTTGTCAGCCGAATAAGCAAGCAATGAAGCCCGATGCTATTCATACATTAGAGCATTTATTAGCGTTTAATATTCGTAAGCATTCCGAGAAATACGATAACTGGGATGTTATTGATATTTCACCAATGGGTTGTCAAACAGGATTTTATTTAGTAGTTAGCGGTGAGCCTACAGTAGCAGAAATTATTGATGTCTTAGAAGACACAATGAAAGATGGTGTTGATGTAGTTGAGATACCAGCTGCTAATGAAAAACAATGCGGTCAAGCGAAGCTTCACGATTTAGAAGGTGCTAAGAAGTTAATGAAATTCTGGTTGAAACATTCAAGAGCAGAGCTTGAACAAGTATTCGCATAAATTATTCGAAAAGGAAGCTGTCTATTGTTTAGAAAGCATCCTTTTTTTTCGTTTTGTCTAGCTCCAGCACCC
>NZ_JBALMO010000336.1:0-267 GCF_036963345.1 Bacillus sp. JJ722 | reverse complement strand
CTTCCGCTTTTCTTAATGTTCCTTCGAATGATTTTGTTCATTCGGCGGTTGTGAATCAATGGTGTGTTTAAACTGATATGCTTTAGTGATTGTAATAACGCTCAAAATAATAACAAGAAAAATAATTACTAAACATATGATTAATATGGTTGTCAATAATACTTCCACTCCTGTCTAAAACGTTATATGTATTATATTACCATGGGAAAAATTATTTTTAAGACCTAGAAGAGTACAAAATTGTTAATAATGGCTATTGAATTATTC
>NZ_JBALMO010000335.1:0-3530 GCF_036963345.1 Bacillus sp. JJ722 | reverse complement strand
ATACGTCTTTATTGGAACACTTATTATTCTATTCGTTAATTTATTTTTGGGAGGATTATTTGATTCAGCTCTTGGATTAGACAATGATGTATTTAATTTAACGACAACGTTATGTTTTACAGGGGTAGCATCAGCAATCGGTTATCTGCTGTTAACGTATTCCTCATTATCTACATTCATGGTCATTCTTCTCGCGGTATTGTTATCGGTAGGATTAACATTTGTATTAAATATGTTTGTCTTTATACCTTTATCTAAGATGGAAAGTTCTACAGCTTTTAAAATCGAAGACATAGAAGGAGAAGTTGGAGAAGTTACGCTTCGAATACCAGAAGATTCAATTGGGGAAGTCACAGTAAAGACAGCTTTAGGGATTGTATCAAGAACAGCTAAAAGTTATAACAAAAAAGAAATTAATCAAGGTGAGCCTGCACTTATAATTGAAGTAAAAGATAATATTTTTTATGTTGTAAAATACGATAATAATTTTGATTATTTAGATAATGATGAATCAGAGAGGATGTAATGCATATGTCAACTACTGTATGGATACTAATAGGTTTGGTTGTTTTACTAATTGGTTTAGTTTCATTCATTATTAGCCGTTATACGACAGTTGGATCAGAAGAGGCTTTAATTGTTACAGGGAGTGTTTTAGGATCTGGTGAAAACGTTTGTAACTTAGGTGGAGGTAGAAAAATTAAAGTAGTAAGTGGTGGAGGTACGTTAGTGTTACCTTTCATTCAACAATCACAGCGAATGACTTTGACTACATATGCACTAACAGTTAAGGCAAATGAAGTATATACAAAGCAAAAAGTACGTCTTGGTGCAATAAGTAATGCAGTTGTTAAAGTGGGTAGTGATTTAAATATGATTGCTACTGCATCAGAGAATTTCATGGGAAAGAATCATGATGCTGTTAGTGAAGAGATAACATCTATACTTGATGGTCATTTACGAGCTATTTTGGGATCAATGACGGTGGAAGATGCCTATAGTGATCGTGAAGCTTTTTCTAGACAAGTAAAAAATGTAGCAGAACCAGATTTAAACAAACTTGGATTTGAAATTCGTTCGTTTAATGTAAAAGATTATATCGATGTTGATCGCTATTTAGAATATCAGTCTCGTCATCGTATTGCTGAAGTACAGAAAGAAGCAGAAATTGCTGAATCTATAGCTCAAAGAGAAAGTCGCATTGAAACATCGAAAAATGAACAAGAAGCAAAGCGAGCAGAATTAGAGCGCGATACACAAGTAGCAGAAGCTAGTAAGTATAATCAATTAAAGATGTCAGAATTTAAAAAAGAACAGGATAGTGCGAAAGCCGAAGCAGATATGGCCTACGATTTGCAAAAAGCTAGAATTGCTCAACAAGTGAAAGAGCAAGAAATGCAAATTGAAATTGTTGAGCGAATTAAACAAATTGAATTACAAGAAAAAGAATCAGAACGACGTCAACGTCAATATCAAGCAGATATTAACTTAAAAGCAGATTCCGATGCATACGCATTAGAAAAATCTGCGGAAGCACAAAAGAAAAAGGCACAATTAGAGGCAGAGGCTCGTCAATATGAAGTGACAACACAAGCGAAAGCACATGCGGAAAAAGTGAAAATGGATGGCCTTGCTGAAGCAACAGCAGCGGAAGCAAAAGGTAAGGCGGAAGCGATGGTTATCCGAGAAATTGGTCTTGCCGAAGCGAATGCTCAAGAAGAAAAAGCAAAGGCATTTGAATTGTACGGTGAAGCTGCGAAATTAGAAATGATACTAAATATACTACCTCAATATGCTGAAAAGGTTGCTGCTCCACTTGGAAACGTTGAAAGCATTAAAATTATTGATACCGGTAATGGTAATGGAATACAAAGCATGGCAGGCTCAGTTACTAGTGTAATGGCCACATTACAAGAGGCTTTAAAAGAAACTACAGGGTTAGATCTTGTCGATGCTATTAATAACTATTCAGGAAAGCATAATCTTAAGGGAGAACTAGGTCAGATAGCAAGCGCTGTTTCTGAAAAAGAAGTGAGTAAGACAAGTTCAGACAAAATAAATAATGTAGATTAAATCATCATTCTAGAGAAAAGATGCCGTTTCAAATGTTTATATTTTTGAAACGGCATCTTTTTTGTAATATATTGGTAATGATGTATAATTAAACATAACTAATTAGTTAGTTATGTTTAGGGGGTATATAAATGGCGAGAACAAATGGTGAAGAAAGTAAGTTAAGAATATTTAAATCCGCTGAAGAACTATTTGCTAGAAAAGGTATCAAAGCTACGAAAGTTAGTGAAATAGTAAAGAATGCTGGTTTAAGTCAAGCGGCTTTTTATATTTACTTTAATAGTAAGGATGATATCTTAAAACAAATGGTTCAACAATTTGAACAACAGTTATTAACCCTTACTGTAGAAGTAGGAAATAACATTTGGGAAATACAATCTCCTGATGTGGCTAGCTCTGTAAGTCAATATTATACGCAAATATTTGAAATTCTAGGAGCAAATGCGAATTTGATGAAAATTTCTCTACAGTTTGCAGATGAAAAAGAAGAAATAAGAAGTACAATTGTAAAGCAAATAACAGAAAATATTAAACAAAGCCAGTCATTGGGAATTATAAAAAACAATCTTGATGTACCGATTGCGGCCGAAATGATCGTAGTGACTATAGAAAGGTTAGTCTATCGATTTATGTTAACGGAAGAAAGGACACCAAAGCAATTAAGTGAGCAGATGACTAATATGTTGTTAAATGGAATATTAGCTGAAACTTCAAAAGTATAAGTTATTGTAAGGGTGGAACAAATTCGTTTTTCCAAACGGATCGTTCTAATAGAGAGAGTTTAAGATGATAGTTATAAATAAAGGAAAGAAGGGTTCTTATGGAATTATGGAGTGATGTTCAAACACTTATCTGGTTATTTCCTATTTTATTTATGCTACACGACTTCGAAGAAATAATTATGATTGAAAAATGGATGAGCAAAAATACAGCGACTATTTATAATAGATTACCAGAAAAATTAGCGGATAGAGTCGTTAAACAATTTTCAATGTCGACCGCTCAGTTTTCGGTTTCGGTAGTAATTATCTTTTTAATAGTTAGCAGTTCGGCATTTCTGGCAAGTCAATATATGAATCAAGAGTTATTAGGAGGAATTTATCTCTTTATCGTATGTACAATGGTATTTTTTCTTCATGCTTTCACTCATATGGGTCAGTCTATTCTATTTCGTTCTGTAACTCCTGGTGTAGTTACATCAATCATTATCATTTTACCTTATAGTTTAATATTGTATCGTGCATTACTTACTAATCAGATCATAACTTGGAACACTATTTTAATTTGTCTGCCTTTCGTTTTAATATTCTTCCCTTTTGTCTTTATTGCTCATTGGATTGGGAAAAAAGCGATTGTATAATAATTGCTATTATATTATTTGTTTATTGTTATTATCAAGAGGAGGGATGTTGCATGATAAAGGCGGTAATATTTGATTTAGATGGTACTTTATTAAA
>NZ_JBALMO010000334.1:0-4015 GCF_036963345.1 Bacillus sp. JJ722 | reverse complement strand
GTATATGTCTTATTTAAATTTTATACTTTTTCCCATATTTTTTAAAGTGAATTTGTATTTTTTGATAAAATTTTAAAATTCTTCACCCTCTTCCTTTCTCATTCTTTTAACTTTCCCTTGATGAGTAACTATTCTATATTCACCATGATCTGGTAAATATCTTAATTTTGCTTTTCCATCACAAATAACGATTACACAGCTTTTCGGAAGATCCAGAATATCAACTTCCAGTCTCATTGTCCTAGGGTTAATCTCGATATCTTTTAGTCTCATAGAATCTCCTCCTGTGGTATAATTAAGCTGCGACGCTGGGAAGGGATTCCTGGCTTTTTTTATTGTTATAAATGACTTACATGCTCTACTGGCATTGACCAATTACAACCACATGTAAATCTAATTCTAGTAATTTTCTTAGTTCGACTAAAGGTTTCATATTTACATTTAGGACAATAAGATTTAGATAGTTTCATTACCTCATCCCCTAGCTTGAATTTTCCTCCTACTAACTTCGCTTACTCTTTTGTTTCCTATTATTCAAACCTGTAAAAAGGCTTTTCTATCATTTCAAAAAACTACTATTTTAAATATAATACTGTATCATTATTAAAAGGAGGTTTTTTAATGTCTTATTACTCCAAATGCAATTGTGGTAAAAATCCTTGTTGTTGTGTTAAAACAAAACAATGTTCTCAAAGTCCAATCAATCCATCTAATATTGAATTTCAATTCGATGAAATAAGTGAACTCACAATCATACCGTTACCACAATCTCCTATTCCTCCCGTCCCACTATTAACAATTAGTTTTAGTACTGTCAAAGCTGGAGACAGAGTATTATTAAGTGGTATTATTAGCTTAATTAACACTACTCCTAATTTTGCGAATATATCTTTACGGATTGTAAGAACAGCTCCTCTTCTATCAAATCCTGAAACAATTTACACTCAAGCCTTCGTAATTGATTCTGAAGGTGATGACAATGCTACTCAAATTCCATTTTCACACATAGACGTCGTAACAAACCAACTATTTGAAGTAAGATACAGAGTTTTAGTGGAATCATTTCAGCCTAATGTAATTGCAACTAACCCTTCTACTTTATCAGCAATTAGATTTATTCAGTAAATTAAATATCGCGAAATCAAAATACACATCGAAAAAATATTAAATATGCTGTAATCTAGTCGAGTTAAGTATCTTGACTAGATTACGTCCTTTATAAATATCAACAGTTCCTTATTTCAATATTTGTATTACATAATCAACCTTGTGTATCCTAATCTTCATAATCAATTGGTACAAATTCATCTGCTGGAATCCACATCCACTTTCCGAGTGTGAATACTAAAAACATTAATACACCAAATGGTGTTTCTTGAGTTGCATAAACTGTATACACAACTTTATCGTTATCAAAACGCTTAACTTTAAACATAATTCCCTCCCAGTACTACATAATCAGCCTTGTGTTTCTCTGAATTTCCTATATTTGTAACTTATCCTCCTTTATAATCGTCTTATTTTTAAGGAGGTAATTACTTTTGAAAGTAAAAATATTATTTGTAATGCTCATATTGTGTTTTTTTGTTATTAGTGGTTGCTCTACTAATAAGGAGCAAGGAACCGAAAAAGCCCAGCCTGTCATAAAAAATCAAACAAACGATTTACCTAGCTTTGTAAAAGACGCCGATTTCAAACAAGTTGATTGGAGTAAAATGGTTACAAAAATCGGTTCAAATGGGCCGAGTGACATATTAGGTAATCCAAATAAAGTAGGCTATATCGGTCGAGAACTTCAAGCAGAAAAAATAGACAAATGGTTATGGCACTTTTTTGGGAAATCACACGGATACTTTACCATTGTTGCTTATCATCAAGAAACATCTACGAAAGCACCTATATTAAGAACTGGTTACACTACAGAATTCGCAGCAGGTGCGTTATATGGAGCAGATGCAACCATGCTATCAACCGTTTTATTACCCAAACCAGGAAAATGGGCTCTACTTGTCTATATTGATCAAAAGATTTTTGATACGTTAATAATTAACGTGACTGACAAATAAATACATTAATATGCTCAAGGTTCTCTTCAGAGAGCCTCCCCTATAGATGCTTTTTTTCATTAGGAGCATCTATTTCTTTTAAAATTAGGACAAGCATATAATTAAAACTCTTGTATTCTCATATAATGAAAAACCATTTCCTTACATTTACTCCTTTTTTACCAGCACTATTTAGTGTTGGTTATTTATTTAATGAAAAGGGTCTTCTATTTTTTACGGAATGATCCGAGGAGCTTTTATTTGTTCTTCTTCAAGTACTAGAATTCCACCATTTACTTCTAATGCTGAACCAATTGAACTTAGTAGATCTCCAGTAATTGCAATTTTTTGCTCTTGTAGAAGTCTTGTTAAATCTGTTTCACTTATCTGCTTTGTTACTGAAATTGCCTCTAAAATTGAACCAATCGTCCTAATCCAAACTCCTGTTAGAATTTGCTGTTCGCCAATTTGATTAGAATCATCTTCAAGAATCAAAAGTCCTGTTAAGCCTTTAATCTCAATAATTTGACCAATTACTTGAATCCAAAGTCCAATGGCAACCTCTTTTTCTAGTTCTACAATTTCTTTACTTTTTTTATCAGTGCTATTTTGTGGTTGTTCCATTTTACCAACTCTAGGTCTAGGTTTTTTTTTCTTATGTAGCTCAAATATTATTGTGTTGATATTGTAAAAAAGCTGGAGCGTTTTATAAGGCTTCTTCACCATCTGTTTCACAAAATCTACGAATTGTTCATTAAGCTGTTTTTTTCTTTCTGTTTTCATTAACTGCTTAATCAACCCCTGTTAGTTAACTAATACCTGAGTTACTTCATACAATATTCAAAAAAATGGAGTTGAACCTGAAATGGATTGACGTATCAACATCACGACATCAATTAAAACTTTTTGATGCAAACAGACTTATAAAAACTTACCCAATTGCAGTTGGGAAAATATTATCACCAACCCCTTCTGGGACATAAAAAATTATTAATAAACAACCTAATCCCGGCGGACCATTCGGAGTACTTTGGATGGGTTTGTCAAAAAAATTAATGCGCATAATTCACTTATTTCCTCTTCGGTGAAACACTCTCTCAAAATATCAAATTTTTGTTTCAAGCTATTTTGTAATTTTCTATTGAATATTCAGATAATTGAAGGTATAGTTTAAACAGAAAAAAATGTGGACTACTATACTAATAAAAAAGGATTGGTAATCTTGATTAAAATAATTGATTTTCAAAATATCACTACACTTACGAAACTATTTGAATTGCAACGAGCTTCTTATTTATGTTGAAGCAGAGTTAATTGGTTTTTTCGATCTTCCACCCCTAAAAGAATCTTTTGAAGAATTTCAACAATGTGGTGAAACCTTTTTAGGATATTTTGAAGAGGACGAGCTTGCAGGTGCCCTTTCTTTTACAATTGAAGGGGAGGAATTGACAATTTGTCGAATGGTCGTCCATCCAAACCATTTCCGAAAAGGAATTGCACAAATGCTGTTAGATAATTTAGAGGAAATTAATCAGAAATGTACTATTATAAAAGTCTCGACTGGAAAAGATAATGTCCCTGCTAAAAATTTATATTTGAAAAATGGCTTTCAATTTGTTAGAGATCTTATGGTTGCACCAGGCGTCTACATTAGTAAATTTGAAAAATAAACGAACAATCTTTAATTTAAACAGTACGACTTTATTTCAAATCTACAAAATGAATTATAATATCTTTCTACCTCTGCATTACAGAGTCTACTTTGTATTTAAAATCTTTCATATTTTCATTTCTTCAGAAGCTACAAGTTCTTATTTTAATTCCTTATTGAACTAATCTGCCCCGTTAGTGCAATAAGGATTTTTAAACAACTATATTATTTTTTAAACAACTTTATTGTAAATTAAACAACTTTATTATCTCTGCACACTATAACAAAAGATAAGAATTTCAATATAACATTTTGTCAT
>NZ_JBALMO010000333.1:0-2399 GCF_036963345.1 Bacillus sp. JJ722 | reverse complement strand
GATTGAAAATCACTTTTAGAACAGCCTCTTTGTGCTCCAATGATTATTTCTCTTTCTGCTTAATAGACGAAGCTATATCCATCATATCTTCCGCATACTTTGCAAGATCTTTTACCTTTGTTTGCGAAGTTACTTTGACTCCACCAACACCGGTTGTTATTTCATATTCATCATCAGTTATTTCCTTTATAGCTGCAAATCCGACGCGATTATCTTGCTTAAAGATCTCGTAAGCTAAATAATCATCTTTATTCTTTTCAATTCTTTGGCTAAGCGATTTACTGTTGCTACCTTCATTAGGGTTGATAAAAATAATTACAGGATTATCTCCCTTATGAAGAATAATATTATGTTCTTCCTCTTTTTCAATCTTATATCCTAAAGGCAGATAAAATTTTGTACTACTACTTTTTTCATTTGTCCNNTGAACGCTTTCTTTGCTGAATCAATCGCTGTGACCTTTTCTTCCTCTATATTTGCCGAGCATGCTACTCCAGCAATAAGCAACATACTCATAAGAACAAGAAGCATTATGTTTTTTCTTACCATGGCTTGATTCACCTCAAATTAACATACCTTTTACAAAATAGTTTACCCATTCTTTTAAACTTATTACTAGTTTTCAGTAAAAATTAACGTATTTTAGTTATGATTAAGATGTTGATACTCATATTGTCCGATTAACATTTTCACAATGTGCTCAAACATGACAATCCGTGAAATTTCTTCATTTGTAAAGACTCCAATGGCTCCTTCTTTTTTCCGAATATTCTTCTTCATTGTATATTCATCCATAACAGGACCTAATTCTTCACCTTGTCTTAAACGAGTAGCAATTTCTTCTGGCAAAGGTATTCTTGCACCACCTGCAATAATAGGATTTTGACTTTCAGTAACAAGGGCGCCCCAATTACATAGAAATAATCCAAATGGAGTTTCTACAACTCCCCCTTCTAACCCAATGCCAATTTGACCGTTAGTCTCCATTAAACTCTTCTTTGCTCGATTAATGGCACCCTTAATTGTTTCTTCATCAGAGAAAGGTTGAGCAGATACACCTGAAGGTACATTCGCAACAATAAACAGATTTCCATCAGTTCCTACTGCATTATAAACCGCTTCTACCTTGGCTGGATTTTCACTTCCAATTGCAATAATCATGACTGAATGTTCAAATCCTTTCCTTTTAGCAATTACATGCCTTTTATCGTTTTTACAGTCGATGCATCTGTTTTTCTTACTAGTGTTGTTAATAATTCCTTTGCAGCTTCATAATCATCAACTGAAATAATAGAAGCATGCGTATGTACATAGCGAGAACAAACGCCAACAAAAGCACTTGGAACGCCATCATTACTAGTGTGAACGCGACCAGCATCCGTACCACCTTGTGAAACAAAATATTGATAAGGAATCTTATTCGCTTCAGCAGTATCTAATAAGAACTCACGCATACCTTTATGTGTAATCATAGAGCGATCGTAGATTCGAAGTAATGTTCCTTTGCCAAGCTGTCCAAATGCCTCTTTGTCTCCAGAAGAATCATTAGCAGGACTCGCATCTAAACAGTAGAAAATATCTGGTTTAATCAAGTTTGCGGCCGTTTGTGCCCCTCTTAATCCTACTTCTTCTTGAACTGTAGCTCCTGAGTATAAAATATTTGGCAATTTTTCACCTTGTACATTTTTTAATAGTTCAATGGCTAAACCACAACCAATACGATTATCCCAGGCTTTTGCCATGATTTTTTTACTATTTGCCATTGGAGTAAATGGACAAATAGGAACGATTTGTTGCCCTGGCTTGATACCCATTCTCTTTACATCCTCTGCATCATCAGCGCCGACATCAATTAGCATATTTTTAATATCCATTGGCTTAGAACGTTGTGCCTCATCTAATAAGTGAGGTGGAATAGATGCGATGACACCGACAACAGGACCTTGATCTGTAATAACATTCACACGCTGTGCTAATAGCACTTGGCTCCACCATCCACCAAGCGTTTGAAAGCGAAGCATCCCATTGGCTGTAATAGATGTAACCATAAAGCCTACTTCATCCATATGACCACCAACCATAACAGTAGGACCATTCTCATCGCCAACCTTAACGCCAAATATGCTACCTAATCCATCTTGGACAATTTCATCACTATATTTTTCAAGCTCTTTTCGCATAAATCTTCTTACTTCATGTTCAAATCCAGACGCACCCGGAAGTTCTGTTAACGTTTTATATAAAGCTAAAGACTCTTGATTCATAAATTTGCTCCTTTTTAAAAGATATAATTTTGCGCGGTGTCTAGCTTCAGCGCCCAGCTCCTAATGGATTTCGCCAACCTCCCTACGATAAGTCAACATTGAATCGCCTACCGGCTTTTCGTGTTTCCTTTATCT
>NZ_JBALMO010000332.1:0-1904 GCF_036963345.1 Bacillus sp. JJ722 | reverse complement strand
AGTAGAAACACTTTATTTTAAAGACAAATGTATTATCAATGTTTTATATAGTGGGTATGCAAAAATTATTATAGTTAAAACTATTAAATAAGATAAAATTTGAATAATTTTGATTTGCTTCCTAATTAATCGGAGCTAACTTTAATTTTACAGGTTTCATTTTTAGAATTACTTGTATTATTTTTCACTCGAATTGAATTTACAGGATTTATATGGAAGCCAGTTTTTGAAGTTGGTATAATGAATGTATAATGGGAGGAGTTAAGATGGAATCCAAGTTAATCGATATAATAAATAAAAAATTGGTGCCCCGTTTAAATCCTGCATTTATCATTGTATTTGGCTCCTATGCAAAAGGATGTCCAAGGGAAGATAGTGACATAGACATTGCGTTTTATTCTGAGGGTCTAACACCAGATAAGTATGAAATTTTTATGCTAGCTCAGGAACTTGCAGAAGAGTTGAAAATTGAGGTAGATCTTATTAATTTGAGAGAAGCTAGTACTGTATTTAAGGCACAAATCTTCACAACTGGGAAAGTTATTTATTCTCAAAATGAAGATACAAGGATAAAAGAACAAATGATAGCATTAAGCATGTATGCTAAGTTAAATGAAGAAAGACATGAAATTTTAGACGGAATTAGTAAAAGAGGAACAATATATGAAGAATGATGTAATTTTGAATAAAGTAAGTGTCATTGAACGGTGTATACAACGAATTCAAGAAGTATATGGTAATGATCCAAATAATTTGCAAGACTATACGAAACAAGATAGCATAATTTTAAACATTCAACGTGCGTGTGAATCATCAATTGATTTAGCTATGCATATCGTTGCTGAAAAGAAACTTGGTTTACCCCAAGCTAGTCGTGATGCTTTTGATATGTTAGAAGCTGCTGGTGTAATCGATAAATCATTAGCAAAACAATTGAAGGCAATGGTTGGTTTTAGAAACATAGCTGTCCATGATTATCAAGCGATTAATCTTGATATTTTAGAGCAAATTGTTACAAAACACTTAGAGGATTTTAAGACATTTGCAAAAAGAATTCTTTCATATTAAAGAGAAGTTAGACAGGTTATTTTCTCAAGCAGCTGATAGGGCATGCGTTCGGTATTGTACCGGGCTCATGCCCTTTTGTTTTGCCTTAATACGTTTGTGATTATAATAGTCGATGTATTTATCTAGTTCTTCTTTAAACTGCTCGTTACTTTCAAACTCCTTTAAATATAGAAATCAGACTTCATAAAACCAAAGAAGTTCACTATAAAGGAATTGTCGTAACAGTTTCCTTTACGAGAATTGACGCCCTATTAAATACATTTAAATCAAAGCAAATTTTTAGTAGTCCAAATTAATTAATTAATTCTATTATATCAATTTGGACAATACTGTCTTTGGAACCTTTAAATACATACAATCGTTCTTAAAATGCCACATAAAGGGGAGGGGGGCTTTGAAGCATAATGATGACCTCGGTGTTTGGGATGTCTTTTTTAGATACGTTTTTGGATATGATACCTTTTTTAAAAAAACAGCGCGTATTTAAATAAATTTTGCTGTTGTTCATGTGTGTCTGGCAGAAGTGTTCACAAAATCATCCTACTGTTGAAAAAAAATATATATCCCAAGTAAACCCGTTTGTTTAAGAATCATACACCTATACTATTTTTCACACCAACTATTAAATGTAGCGTAGAGTATAAACCCAAAGTTCCTTTTTAAAATATAATTATCAGATTATTTATACTATTGAAAAAACAAAGGAATTATCTTATACTTTTAGTAAGTTTCATAATTACTGAAATACCGTTTCAATTATTGAAACAAGAATTAAGAAGAAAATTGTTTAATGTAAGCTTGGTTTTGAAAATTACATAATTTTAGGAGGAATGTGG
>NZ_JBALMO010000331.1:0-2006 GCF_036963345.1 Bacillus sp. JJ722 | reverse complement strand
TATTAAGCCTTTATTCAATTACGAATAAGGTTTTTTTTCGTTTGAATTGATCGTTACAACTATCAAATATTACATGAAGTACATTTTGTTGGTATTGAATTTTTTATTATTTTTGTATAAAATAAACTACCATGAACCCCAGTTCAAAAAATATACATGAAGTTCAATCTTGGAGGGGAGAACATGGCTGAAATAAATAAAAAGCCAACAATAGGTGTACTCATAATATTAATGGTAGGCACCTTTTTTGCTTTATTAACGAATACATTAATTAATGTTGCTCTACCAACAATTATGAAAGAGTTTGATGTTAGTGCAGCTACAGTACAATGGCTATCAACGGGTTACATGCTTGTAAACGGAATTCTGATCCCAACTACAGCGTTTTTAATTAGCAAGTATTCAAAGAGAAAACTGTTTTTAATAGCCCTTGTAATCTTTGAGGTTGGTACAATAATTGGATGCATTGCTATTAATTTTCCCATGTTATTAATAGCACGTATGATACAAGCAGCGGGTGCAGCTACTCTTTTACCTTTATTAATGAATATCTTATATACATCGTTCCCACCTGAAAAAAGAGGTTCTGCAATGGGCTTTTTCGGATTAGTTATGTTATTTGCTCCAGCAATTGGTCCAACATTATCAGGTTGGATTGTCCAAAATTTTGATTGGCATGCTCTATTCTTCATGATTGCTCCGATCATTTGTATTGTTTGGATCATGGCATATTTTAAACTACATGATAATAAAGAAACAACGGATTCTAAAATCGATGTTGTATCTGTCATTTTAACGGCTTTTGCCTTCGGTGGAATCTTATACGGCTTTAGTACCGCGGGGAATGAAGGCTGGGGAACAGCAAGTGTGTACATGCCAATAATTGTCGGGGTAATTGGATTAGTTTTGTTAATTGTTCGTCAATATACATTAGACAAACCAATGCTTGATTTTCGTGCCTATCATTCGCCAATGTTCGCATTAGGGTCTGTGATTGCAGTTGCGATCAATATGTCAATGTTCTCTGGAATGCTATTGTTACCAATGTATTTACAAAATTTTCGTGGTGTATCTGCATTTCATTCAGGGTTAGTCATGTTACCTGGGGCCATTTTAATGGGGTTAATGAGTCCGATTTCTGGGAGATTGTTTGACAAATATGGAGCTAAAATACTTGCACTAGTCGGATTAATGATTCTCAGTGTATCTTCGTATTTCTTTACAGACTTAACTAGCACTACAAGTATGATGTATATAATGGTTTTATATGCTATTCGAATGTTTGGCATTTCATTAGTAATGATGCCAGCTCAAACAAATGCTTTAAATTCATTACCAGCGTCATTAATTCCGCATGGTACAGCAATTAATAGTACCGTAACTCAAGTATCAGGAGCGATTGGGTCGAGCTTACTTATTACAATCATGTCTAACCGTACAACAATTTATGTCGAAGAGGGTATGTCCGAATTGCACAATTCTCAGATTGCTAATGTTCAAGATTCAATGATGCAAGTCAAGGAACAAGTGACTTTACAAGCCGGTATCTCAGGTATAAATGATGCTTTCCTAGTAACGACCTGCGTGGCTGTTGTGGCGTGTATATGTTCATTATTCATAAAACGAAAGAAAAAAGTAAAAAATGAAACCTTGACGATGTAATAAGAATAAGAGATTAATTGAAACGATTAGCAAACAGGTAACACTAAATTATAAAAAAGCGTTAAAATAAAAAATATGATTTTTGTTTTAACGCTTTTTTTATAAGATAAATTGCTATAAATGAAACATGGCAACATAATGTTGGTATTAATATTTCAGAGAAAAAAGGCGGAAGTAACCGCCTTTCTTTTTATTCGAAAATTTTATCTACATCTAATTCGAAATTTGGAACAGCTAAAGATCGAATGGTTCCATTTTTCTCGTTGGCCAGAATCTCATATAATCCATCCTTATTTAACGTAAACACTTGTACATAATGTAGAATCGGATTGATTATCCAATAT
>NZ_JBALMO010000330.1:3352-8636 GCF_036963345.1 Bacillus sp. JJ722 | reverse complement strand
TATTAATTCCATTTAATATAGAGACACATCAATTATGTTTATATACTGATGAATAATGGAATGAAGAAACAATGGAAGAAATGATTGGGGCTTCAGATCGTGAGGTGTATCCTTATGAAGACTAATTACAAAAAAAAATCATTTGAAGAGAAGAAAAAAGAAGTTGAAGATTTAACTAGTAACATGGAAAAGAGTATAAAAAACTATTTCCAAACACCAGAACAAATGAAAGAATATCTACAATTCATGAGTCAGTTTTATAACTATTCCAATTATAATATTGCGTTGATGAAAAACGCTTTCCCTGGTGCAAGAGCTGTCGGCTCTTTTTTATTTTGGAAAGAAAAAGGGTTCACTGTTAATAAGGGTGAGAAAGGGATAAAAATACTTTGTCCAAATAAAACTCAACCAAAATTCCAGAAAGAAGATGGAGAATGGGAAAACATAAAAAAAGCTTCAAAAGAACAAGAAAAACTAATAAAAGAAGGTAAATTAAAGGTTAAAGAAGGAGCGCTTTACTTTACGGTAGGTCATCTTTTTGATATTTCACAAACCAACGCAACGGCAAAAGATTTACCAGCAATTTTCCCCAATAGATGGCTAGAAGGTAACGTGGAAAACTATCAAACCTTTTTAAAGGGAATGGAACAAATAGCAGCCAATAACGGTATCTCTATTATTCAGCCAAAAGATGAATTAGGTTCGGCCAAAGGCGTTAGTTATACACTAACGAAGGAAGTAGCTCTTAATCCTAGAAATAGTGAGCTACAAAATGTAAAGACACTTTTGCATGAGCTGACACATGCCAAGTTGCATACATCAAAAACGTTTATGGATTATACCGATGCAGAGAAAGAATTTCAAGCCGAAATGACTGCTTATACAGTTGCTTCTCATTTTGGTATAGATACGAGCGAATATTCTTTACGTTACTTGCACAATTGGACAGCTAATAAAGAGTTTAAAGATCATGCAAAATTGCTGAAAGAAGTACATGGAACGGCTATAGAGTTTATTGATACCATCGAAGAAACACTACTGAAGGACAAAGAGAAACAGCAGCAGAAAAATGAAAAGAAAGAGCTTCATTCAGAGCAAACTCCTGAATTATCTAATCAAGAGTTGAAAAAGAAGAAGCCAAGAAGAGCAAGAATGCGTGAATATGAAATGGAACGATAAGAGGAAAATGTACCTCTTTTTTTTATGGGGAAAAAGGGAGTGTTATCTTTCTTTTTCTTTTACTTCAATTTAATGCAAAGGTGGAACAATAATGACAGTCGTTGTATTAGCAGAAAAACCTAATCAAGCTCAACAATATGCCGATGCTTTTTCATCTAGTTCAAAAAAAGATGGTTATTATGAGGTCAATGACCCAATTTACTTTAAAGGAACGGCATATATTACTTGGGGATATGGTCATTTAGTGCAGCTACAAGAACCAGCAAAGTATAGAGAGGAATGGGGTAAATGGTCGCTTGATTCGCTGCCTATACTTCCAGAAAAGTTTTTATTTGAGGTAAGTCCAGGGAAAACAAAACAGTTTAATGTTGTGAAAAAATTACTCAAAGAAGCATCTGAAATAATTGTAGCTACGGATTCAGATCGAGAAGGTGAAAACATTGCACGTTCGATTATTTGTCTAGCTGGCCAACAACATAAGCCGATTAAACGCTTATGGATAAATTCTCTTGAAACAGAAGAAATTCAAAGAGGTTTTAATCAATTACGTGATGGTGATGAATTCTTTCCACTATATATTGAAGCTCAAACAAGACAAATTGGGGACTGGTTAGTAGGTATGAATGCTTCAAGGTTATATACGGTACTTTTACAGCAGAAAGGTATCCAGGATAGCTTTAGTGTAGGTCGTGTGCAAACACCTACACTTTTTTTAATTTATCAACGGCAACAGGAAATTGAACATTTTAAACCTCAACCATTTTGGGAATTGTATGCGCTGATAAACACTGATAAAGGAACGTTTACAACCAAATACAGTGAGCGATTTGATACAAAAGAAGCGCTAGAATCTTTATTGGAAAAGCATCATATTCAGGAAGTGAATGAGGGGTATATTCAAAAGGTTGAACAACAATTGAAAAAAACAAAGTCACCAAAATTGCATAGTTTATCTAGTTTACAGTTGAAAGCTAACAAACTATGGAAGTATAGTCCTGCCGATGTTTTGCAAACTGTTCAGGGTTGTATGAAAAGAAAATTCTAAGTTATCCTCGGACAGATTGTCATTATATTACGGATGCTGAATTCGATTATCTTTCTTCTAATATAAGTCATTATCAATCCTTATTTAGCTTTGATGTAGCTTATCCATCAGCTCGTAAAGGTTATGTGGAATCAAGTAAAGTCCAGGAGCATTATGCGATTGTTCCCACAAAGAAAACATTGCAAATGACTGATATAGAAGCATTAGAAGAAAAACAAAAGAACATTTATTTAGAGGTTTTAAAGACTACAGTCGCAATGTTTATGCCAGATTATGAATTTGAAGAAACAAAAGTTGAAGTGAATGTCCAAGGTCTTCTCTTTCATAAAACAGGAAAAGTAGAGAAAAAGCTAGGATGGCGTTCATTATTTAAAGGCGAAGTTTCAAAAGAAGAAATGGACTCGGAAGAAGAAAATTCTTTACCTATCATTAAACAAGATGAAATGGTTCAGGTTACTTGTAACAGTAAAGAAGGTATAACAAAACCAAAAAAACCTTATACTGAAGGACAGCTTATATCCATGATGAAAACGTCCGGAAAAATGATCGAGGATGAAGAAAGCCAGGCTATTTTAAAAGAAACCGAAGGTATAGGAACGGAAGCAACGAGAGCTGAAACAATAGAGACATTAAAGCGAAAAGAATATATTGTTGTTCAGAAAAACCAGGTTTCCATTACTCCGAAAGGAGTTGTTTTGTGCGAAGCAGTCAAAGGAACATTGCTTTCTAGTCCGGAAATGACTGCGAAATGGGAACTATACTTAAAGAAAATAGGGAAAAAACAGGGCAATCAACCTTCTTTTCTTTTAAATATAGAAAAGTTTATTCGTAGTTTATTGGAATCAGCGCCAACACATATTGAATCAAATCAAGTATTAACACAAGTTAATCAATTAAAAGATTCCCTTTTAGTAGGTTCTTGTCCTATATGTCATAAAAACGTTGTAGATAAAGGGAAGTTCTATGGTTGTGAGGGATATTCAATAGGATGTCCATTCAATTTACCAAAAGTGTTTTTAACAAAAGATATTTCTTCAGCTAATATCGAAAAATTATTGGCCAAGAAAAAAACGACTCTGATTAAAGGTATGAAAGGGAAATCTGGTAAATCATTTGATGCTTTTTTGAAGTTAAACCAGGATTATAAGATCGAATTTGAATTCCCTCCTAAAAAGAAAGATACACGTAAAACAGGAAAAGGATTGACTAAAATGGCAAAACGGAGATGATTTAGATGGCTGCTAAAAAAGTATCTGAAGCACAGATTATTCGTGCTAGAGAAGTGGATTTGTTAAGCTATTTAGAAGCAAAAGGCGAGAAATTTGAAAAAGAAGGTAAATATTATCGTCACCAAGAACATGATAGTCTTGTTATTAAAAATAATGGGTATGTTTGGAATAGCAAAGGTGAAAAAGGCTATGGAGCTATTAGTTTTGCACAAATGTACTATGACATGTCATTCATAGAAGCTGTAGAAGAACTTAACCAGGAAGAATTTCTAGCATTAAAAAAGGTTGCTAAAGAACATAAGAAAAAGCAGCCTTTCTCCTATCCGGCACATTTAGAAATAAAGAATGAAGCGAATATCAAAAATTATCTTATACATGACCGAAAAATTGATCAAAGGTTAGTAGAATGGTTAATTCGTAAGGATTTAATTGCTCAAGATAAAAATAATAATTTAGCTCTTAAATGGAAAGAGAATGGAGGAAAAGGGAAGGTAATCGGTGCAGAATTACAAGGCACAGTACGAATGAGGAACAAAAGAGGTTCATTTAAACACATCATGCAAAATAATAGAGAAAATACAGGTTTTACGATTGATATAGGTAAACCCGAATACATCTATTATTTTGAATGTCCTATTGATCTTCTTTCTTATTGGAGTCTAAAACAGAAAAACTTACAAAATGCTCGTTTAGTAAGTATGAGTGGGTTAAAAATTAAAACGGTATTACATTCTTATATGGAAGCGAAAAAAGATGGTTGTAATGTAAAAGGGTTAGTACTATGCGTTGATAACGATAAGGCAGGCTTACATTTTTGTGAATGTGTAGAAGAAATTGCACGAAAGGATGTCTTTCATAAAGATTTACCTGAAAAAGAAGGTTCAGATTGGAATAATATTCTGAAAGAGAAGATGAAAAAACAGCAATATCTTTCATCGACTAAAGAAGAAGCTTTAAATGTAACGTAAAGTTTATTAGTAATGAGAGTGTTGCTCCATAATGTAAAGTGACAATAAAGTTCTATAAATAAAGTTGTTTATAATATCATAGATTTGATTAAAAATGCTATATATGTTATTTTATTCCGTTAAGAGATCGTGTAGTTAAATGGAAGACAGAATTGTTTGAAAGATAAATACAAGCGCTTGTTATTAAGATTATGTGAGTAATTTTTCCAAACTATGAAAAGGAGTGTTTTTTTGAAAAAACAAATCGTTTATTTTCTTCTAGCCCTTCTTTTAATTTTCAGTTTAGTAGGGTGTACGAATGATACCAAAAAGACAGTCGAGCAAAATCAAGAGGATACAATAACGAATGGGAAAAATGAAGGGGTAGTAAAAAATCAAAATTGGGTTGAAAGTGAAATCTTCATTTCTGAGAATTTTAATTGGAGAGGAAAATCGTTTAGGGTTTTCTTATGATGACACAGAGCATGTTAGGTTTTATCCAGACAAGGTTCAAAAGTATGGTTGGCATTTTTGGGGTAAAAAAGATGAACTCGATGGTGAACTTACTGTGAAGGCAACTAATGAAGGTAGTAATAACTCAATAACGATTTTAGAGGATCTTCAATTAATAGGGCCTAATAGTGGTACAGACCAACATGCCCCATCTACTATGTCTTTACCTAAGAGTGGAATGTGGAAATTGGATGCTATTATCGGAGAGAATTTATTTGGAAGTGTTTAATGTAAAAGTTCATGAGAAACAATAAAGTTCTTCAACAATGAAGAATCTATAGTTTCTTTATTTGTTTGTTTGTGAATTATTGTACTTAAACTCCCTCGACAAATATGAAATAGCTCTTAAATACTCATGTATTCGCAGGATT
>NZ_JBALMO010000330.1:234-3217 GCF_036963345.1 Bacillus sp. JJ722 | reverse complement strand
TCTTTTTTATGTAATAAATGGTGTAGGTAAGTTTTCTGTCATTTCTTTATAAAAGAATTAGACATTTCGATTTGCGTTATTAAATCTTAAAGAAATTATAGTTTTTTTAGATACTAAATATAATCCATAGCCTACAATGACACCTAGCGTATTGAATATAACGTCATCAATATCTGCACTCCGTCTAATGAAAAGTTGGGCAATTTCTAAAATAAAGGATAAGAACACACCAAGGTAAAATATTTTTCGAGAAGAATTCCATTCTTTCCAAATTAATGGGATAAAAAAGCCGAGAGGTAAGAATAAAAGTATCTTGGCTATGATAGTTATAAGTGCATTACTTCCCCAATCACCCATATCTACATAGAAAAGATGTCGATAAATTGTATAGAGTGGAAGTAGATTTATCTCATCTTTAGTATCAATATAGAACTCACCTGTTTGGCTAATTAAACTTATACCCCATTTGGGTAGAATTGTTTGAGATGCTAAACCCACAATATATAGGACGAAAAGGATTAAGAGTAATTCTTTTCTTAGTTTAAGTTGCTTCTTTTTCTTTTTTATATAAATGAATCTGGCTACTAAATACAAGGGTAATAATACAAACATATATCCTAACGTATACTTTATAAATATCAATACTAAATCCATTACTTCCTCCTAAAATATCTAATATTATTTATATTAACAAAACAATCTAATTGTTTCATCTTACTTATGCTGCTAACGGAGCAGGTTAGTTTAGTAAGAATTGATATAATAAATAGATTGACATATATATAAATCTAAGGGAGAAATGCATATGGGAAATTTTGAAGATTTATTACCAAGACATAAATCTGATTTGCATAGAGCGAAAAGGATAACAAATATGAAAAGAGATAAGATAGTGCCATTGCTACCTAACCTTCTCGAATGGATTAAAGATACGAATTGGCCAGTGGCACCAAGCATATTGGAAGTACTTTTAACTTTTCCTGAAGAAATCGTCCCACATATCCAAGATGTTTTAGCTTCAGATGATGATAACTGGAAGTGGTTTGTTTTACACTACTTGGTTGCTGAATTGCCAGTAGAGTCAAGAGTTCAATTTAAAGAGTATTTAAAAAGAGTGGCTGAAACACCCACACATAATGAACTTGCAGAAGAACTTGATGAAATCGCAAAAGAGATTTTGGAAACAGTCTAAAAAATTCCTTATTGAACGAGCGAGGGCAATAGCAGAAGATCAGAGCTATCATTTAGACAGCTTTTTCTTATGCAGCTAACGGGGCAGGTTAGTTGAATAAAAATCGATCGATATTTCTTTGTAGGGTAATGATGAGTGTTATTATTTTCTATAAAATGAAAATTATGTTAATGTTAAAGTAAAAAATCGAAAAGGAGTATTTTTTTGAGAAAATTGTCAATTATTTTAGGTTTATTCTTTCTTGTTGCTTGTTCTAATGAAAATGTTACTCAAGTAAACAAAGACGATAGTTCTGATAGTGAACCTATGAACCAAAGCAAAGAGATGAGTATAAATGATGCTACTCAACTAAACAAAGACGTTAATTTTGATAGTGAACCTATGAGCCAAAGCAAAGAGATAAAGATAACAAAAGAGTTTGTAGAAAAAAATATAATGATCGGTTTTTCTTACGATGAGATTAGGAAGGTATTTGGAAACGAACAGTATTCCTGGAGTATGGATAATACTATGAATTTCCTTTATGATTCAACTAACTATAAGCCATTTGTATATAATCAAGGTGCCGATTCAGTGGCTCATAATGAAATAAATTCAGGTAAACTTGATTATCAATTGTACATCAAATTTATAGATGGAAAATCTAACGTTTACTCGTATTTTTATAAAGGGAAAAACAGTAAAATATGGCAATATCAAGCAAATCCTGATAGTAGTAAACTTGTGGAAACTCCTGTAAGTGGCAATATAGATAACAACTCTAAACATACAATAAATAAAAATTATCCTCAAAATAGAAAAGGGCAAACGTATGGTTCAGAAGTAAATGCTCCTTCTTATGAAGATAGACCTGATTTGATTAGTGCTGTGGGAATAGACGGTACAACAGGATATGTAAAAAAAGAAGATTTTGATGGTCCGCAGCCTAGAACTCCTGAAGAAGCAGTTAAACTTACAAAGGAAGCTAAACCAAGAGAAATTCCTTTGTATGATGTTGATGGAGAGACTATTATTGGTAAGTTTATTATAGGTGGATAGAATTTGTTCTATTAATGAACGGCTTCTCTAGTGATACTCTTTGCTATTTCACATATGTAATAAAGAATTTAATTTTACTTTCTTTTGTTATTGTACTAACCAGCTAGTAGTTTGTGAAGAGGCGTACTAATATTATTAGGTGCTAGAGCTGAATAAGGCTGTCATATTGACGGTCTTTTTTGTTATGGAACAAACGTGGCAGGTTAGCTTAATAAGAAATAACAAAATTGAGAAAAATACTACTGAAATATAATGCGAAATGAGGTAGTAAATTGACATTTTTCACTCGCTTTTTTATGGTCCTACTCTTATTAATTAGTAACCCACTGATGATTATGGCTAAATAAATTAAGTATAATCACAACAGCTTAACTATTTCTGAAATAAAGAAGAAAGTAAACTTTATTATTTTGGCACCCCAAAGAATTCCTGATGATTGGTCATTAGATACAAAAATTTCGCCTTGGGTAATGTTACATTATATGAACAGCGATGACACAAAACTAATGGTTGCTATTACCCAGCGATTGGGGTTTCCGTATTACGATATGAGTTTAAGTCCTACTGCTAAACCAGTTGATATGAACGGGAATAGAGGTTATTTTCAAGAATGGGATGATGTTGGCGAAGTGAATAAGAATGGGGAAATAAATTTATGGTGGTTTACTTTTTTGGTTACAAGAAGGAACTTATATGGAAATGAGTAGTTCGAGATTACCCAAAAAAGAAAATATTAGAAATTGCGAGGTCAAT
>NZ_JBALMO010000330.1:0-216 GCF_036963345.1 Bacillus sp. JJ722 | reverse complement strand
GAAATAGATTGAGGCTGTCAATGACAGCCTTTTTTTCTTATGGCACAAACGGGCAGTTTAGTGACATAAGAAGAGTTAAATTTATCGTTAGAAATATGGATAAGTTTTATTTATTTGTTAAATTAATGAAACTCATTAGGCTGTGATTCGTCTATATTATAAATATATCGGGAGTGATAAATGTGTAAAAAACAAATGAATAATATTAATACTAGT
>NZ_JBALMO010000329.1:0-5733 GCF_036963345.1 Bacillus sp. JJ722 | reverse complement strand
TTCTTGATCAGACTTAGTATCATCTTGTATTTCTGTCTTATTTAACTTTTTTACCGCTTTTTCAGGTCTTGTTAAAATCCAATAATCCTTTAAATCTCTTTCTGTTAGCTTGTTTGTTTTTAAACTAATCATTTTAGATAATTTTTTAGCGATTTCTAGCATTTCTTCTTGGGTTGTTTTCTCTTCTTTTGAATAAACTATAGAATATGTAGATTCATTATCTACTATGGTGCGATTATTTCTATCATAAATTTTCCCTCTTGGGCTTGATGTCTTTATTACTTTTTGAATAGTTGCATTTGCTTCTTTACTATACTTTTCACCATCAACAATCTGCACAATTGCAAGCCTTGAAATTAGTACAATAAATAACAGAAAAACAACAAAGAATAATAAATTCAATCGAATCATTTTAGTATCTTGAATTTTCTTTTCTTTTTTCTTCTTTATCTTTTCCATGATAAACCACCCTTTACAATCTAGAAAAAATAGAAAGAAAAATAAAATACAAGTCAAACAATATACAATAACAATTAATGGTTGAGGAATAAGGATATAAAGTACCGCACTACAAATAAATAAATGTCCAAATGTATATCGGAGTTTGCTTAACATATATATATATCATCTCACTTGTCATAATTTATTATTTATTAAAAGTTAGATAGTTTTGTAGAGCTGGTTTTACTCTATCAATAACTATTTGACCCCCACCTCGTCCTTTTACATCTTCAACAACAGCAGCGATTAGAAGATTAGGAGATTCTGTATCATAAGCTACAAGAAAGCCATTTTCTAAACCGTTTTCTCCTTTTTTCTTCTTCAATTCTGCTGTTCCTGTTTTCGCAGCCATTTTTTGGGGTAGAGAATGTAAACTATGAGCAGTACCATTACTTCTTTCAACAACCTGTAAAAGACCGTTATTCACAATATTCGCTGTATTCGAACTGATAATACTTTCTTTTTTTATATTTTTCTCCTCAAGTAATAATTGTGGATAAACGAGTTGTCCATTATTTACGAACGGAGTAAATGATACCCCTAAATGAATAGGAGACATTAGGACTTCTCCCTGGCCGTAAGATGAATCCGCTAACAAGACTTCACCATCAATGCCTTTGTTAGATATCTGACTTTTAGGTAGATTTAATGGTAAATTAAAGTCTGAATTAAACCCAAATTGTAAAGCTTTTTCTTCAAATGTTTTAGCTCCTATTTCAAGTGCTTCTTGTGCGAAAAAGATATTATCAGAAAACGCAAGTGCATCATATAAATTTACACTAGGGGCATCTTTTACACGCGTCACATAATATCCACCCCAACTACTATCTTTTTTCCACTGTAAACCGGAAATATGGCGTCTTTTTTCAGGATAAGTCACCCCTGTCTCGATTCCAATTGAAGCCGTAATGGCTTTAAATACTGATCCAGGTGCATATATACTTGTAAAACGATTTAAAAATGGTAAATTGGGATTTTCATTATACGAATTCCATTTTTCCACTGACATCCCTGTTACCATTAAATTGGGATCAAAAGAAGGGAAACTAACTAAAGCCAATAACTCTCCAGTACGAGGATGCATGGCAGTAACAGCCCCAGATTCTTCTTTCATTTCTTCAAATAAATTACTTTGGAGACTTGAACTAATAGTCAACTGAATATCTTCCCCGTTTATGGCTTCTTTTTCTTTAATGGTACTTTTTATATTTCCCGCCTCATCAACAATTTTAATAAAACCACCTTTACTGCCTCTTAATTTTTTTTCAAAAGTAACTTCTAGTCCTGCCTTCCCTATCCAATCACTATCTGAGTAATAACCTTCTCTATCATCATCAAGATCTTCTTTTGTTACTTTTTTAACATATCCGATTAAATGGGCGGCACTCTCCCCTAATGGATATTGTCTTACACTCTTTGTTTTAAACGCTACACCAGGTAGATCCTCAAAATAATAATTTGGATTAAAGTTTTTAGGTAATACTTTTATAGGTACAAAAACATCGGGTTTTACCCATTTTTGATTTAGTGCATTATTTATTTGTTCAACTGGTACTTTAAAGTAGTTACTAATTTTCAGGATACTTTCTTCTTTGTTTTCACCTAACTTACCTGGAACTATACCCAATTCATAAACTGAACCATTTATAGCTAATGGTACTGCATTTCGATCTAAGATTTCTCCACGTACAGGTGTAGTAGTTTGAGCGCTGATTTTATCTCCATAACTCATTCCAGGAAATATTAATGATGGATCCCATTTGACTACCCATTTTTCCTCATCATCAATTTCTTCTTTAATTAAATTAGCTGAGTAAGAAGATGTTACTGTTCCTAAAAACGTTGATATATTCGCTGTAAAAGATCCTTCATACCAATCTTTTTCCTTATTAAATGTAAGATTTGTGTTCACAACTTCTATTTCTGAAACATCTAAACCATTAAAAATAGCATCGTATTTTTGAATGAATTGATCTTTAGAGAAGCCATCTCCTTCTTGAGATACTAAAGAATACATTTCACTATAGTCTCTCTTTTCATAATAATTTATATAGCTTTTAAAGACTTCTTCTGGACTAGAAGCTGGTCGATTTATATATTCAACAAACTGCCAACCTAATATAGTGACAATACATAGTAGCAATGTTAATAAAACCATTTTCATTGTAATAACCTACTTTCTAGAATATTCTTACTATCCTATTGTTTATAAGACTACGACTGTAGTCCTACATTACAATTGTAGTCTGTAAATGTCAATCCCTTTAAACGGAAAAAATTCCTCACTCTTCCTTTCAGGAAAAGATCATAAAGTCCATCATGCTCTAAGGCTATTAGTTCCAACCCTTTTTACTAAAAATTGATAAATTGATAAACTTATAATGAAGTGATAAACTTTGAGTACCACAGAGATGTTATACAACTACAAAAGGATAGGGAAAATAGGAAACAAATTGGTGATCTCTTTAATGGCATAAATCACAATAAAAGATGTTGAAATTTCTTGAAAGTAATCAGCGGAATGTAAAGTATTATAGTGATACTTTGGAAAATGGAGGTAAAGAAGTATGTTCTTCACACATTTAGTCACAAGTTTTATTGTATCCTCTATTACTATAGTGGCTATTTTGCTTATTAGGAGATTATTCCCTGAGCAACTTTCAGCAAAATGGCAATACAATCTATGGTTTTTATTATTAATCGCATTAACACTTCCATTTATACCGAAGCAGTTGATTCATTTTGAAAATCATTTTATTTTATTCAATCAAAGCAATAGAGTTGGCGACTCTTCTATCATCACCACCGAAGGTTCTAAACTTAGTAGCGTAAACTGGATGCAGGACTTTACGGTATCTGTCAATCATCTTGATCTGAAATTCTTGAATGTCGGATTAACCAGTATTTGGATTGCAGGCATGTTAGTTATGGCTGTTCTGTTCCTACATGCGTGGTTCAAATTAAAAAAAATTAAAAATACGACAACAGTCTTGAACAACAAAGACATTTTACACTTATTTGAACGATGCAAGCATCGTTCAAATATATCTAAACCTTTAATCGTAGGAGAATCACCTCTTGTCAAATCTCCAATGACATTCGGTCTGTTTAAGACCTACGTTGTGCTGCCGATACATCTTGACGAATGGATGTCTTTACAAGATATCAAGTACATTTTTATGCATGAACTGCATCACTATAAATACAAAGATATAGCAACGAATTACCTCATTATCATTTATCAAATTTTGTATTGGTTTAATCCGCTTGTATGGATTGCTTTTAAAAAAATGAGAATGGATCGTGAGATAGCTTGTGATATGGCTGTTTTAAAATCTTTAGATGAGCATTGTCATGCAAATTATGGGAATGCGATTATTAATTTCGCAGATCTAGCTTCACACTCAAAAGATTTCGCTTGGGCCAATCAGTTTAACGGTCCCAAGGAGCAAATGAAAAAACGGATTGAAAAAATCGCATCCTTTACAATTGAGTCGAAGTGGATGAAACTGAAGAGTATTTCAATCTTTACCCTTATAGGTGTATTTGTAGCAAGTCAGGTTCCATTTATTTCTGCAATGGCCACTAATAATGACCGTTACGATTTTAATAATGAAAGCACGCTTTATGAGGATTTAAGCGATTATTTTGTTGGATACGATGGAAGCTTTGTATTATATGATATGAAAGCTGGTCAATATAGCATTTATAATAAAGATAAAAGCACGCTGAGAGTTTCCCCGAATTCTACTTACAAAATTTATAGCGCATTAATTGGATTAGAGTCAGGTGTAATAACAAGTGACAATTCCACTATGAAATGGAATGGAACGAAATATCCTTATAAATCTTGGAACAAGGACCAAAACTTATCAACTTCCATGAGAAATTCAGTGAACTGGTATTTTCAGGAATTAGACCAAAGAATCCCGCGAGACACCATCCAAGCTTATCTGGAGCAGATGGGCTATGGAAATTATGATCTTTCTGGTGGATCAGACTATTGGTTGGAATCTTCATTAAAAATTTCTCCAGTTGAACAGGTACAATTACTATCAGCGTTTTATACAAATCAATTTGGTTTCGAGGACAAGAATATCCAAACAGTTAAAGATTCCCTTACATTAGAGGTATACAACGGTTCCCAGCTCTCCGGGAAAACGGGTACGGGAAACGTTAATGGCAAGAATATAAACGGTTGGTTCATTGGATATGTAGAGACCAAGGACAATACTTATTTCTTTGCAACAAATATACAAGATGAAGATAATAGTTATGGAAGCAAGGCAGCGGAAATCACGTTATCAATTTTGAGAGATAAAGGAATCTATTAAGAAAACAGGAGAATGGGTTTAAGCATTTTGCACGGTATCCAAAAGAAGGAGGAGAACAAGGTTGACGAAGGAAATCCCCAATATTTCAGAATCAGAATGGGAAGTAATGAATGTTCTGTGGAAAAAGGCTCCACAAACGGCCAATGACGTTATATCCTCCTTGCAGGAGCAAACGGATTGGAAGCCGAAAACCATACGCACTCTTTTGGATCGTCTCGTTCACAAAAAAGTGATAGATGTCAATAAAGATCAGAGGGTCTATACTTTTTTCCCACTTTATTCGCAAGATGAGTGTCAGCGCGTCGAAGTACAGTCTTTTATTAAGCGAATTTATGGTGGAGCGTTAAAGTCGATGCTAGTTCAGTTTATCCAGGAAGATTCCTTGTCGGAAGAGGATATTAGAGAATTACGTTCCATTTTGAACGAAAAGCCTAAAAAAAAGTGAACCTATTACTACAATTACAAATGTTTGAAGGCAAAATTAAAAGGCTTGAGCCAGGTACATTACCTAGCTTGAGCCTTCTAAGGTAACTCCATTCTTAAGTTCAATCTTTAGAAATAAGCTTTTCCCTTCCATTTTACCCTCTGGTATGTCAACACTAAACCAAACAACTTTTTTAAGGGCTGATTTTCTAAACTCTGACGGACTTAGATAGCCTAACGAACTATGCAAACGGATATTATTGTACCAGTTGACGTAATCGAAAAGTTCAAGAGATAGCTGTTCAAGGGTTAAGAGCTGTGCGCCGTTAATTAATTCTGTTTTTAATAGCTTAAATGTCGCCTCTGCCACCGCATTGTCATAAGGGTTTCCTTTATGACTTAATGATCTTTCTATATTATAAGTACTTAATAATTCATCAATTCCCACATTTTTATATTCGGAACCACGATCTGT
>NZ_JBALMO010000328.1:0-8608 GCF_036963345.1 Bacillus sp. JJ722 | reverse complement strand
GCTGGACGTAGAATCACTCTAATTAAAGTGATTAACAACGAATTATTTTATAATTTCCTAAACAATAAAAAAAACCAATTACACCAACAAATAAACCACCATGTTCATGGTGTGTTATTTATCAATATAACTGGTTCTTGATCTAGGCCTGCTCCGCTTTTGCAACAGAGTCAATTAGATTTGACAGTTATTAATTAAAATGGATAAAAAAACACCTTCGCATTACATTCAATAACGTTTCCAATGTCTTTATGTTTTTAATATAACAACTATCAAACCGAATTGTCAATAATTTTCTGACTAAAAAACACACAGCTAAAAAAACCCTACTGTTATTGATTTTATTATAAGTTGGTTCACAATTAATTGTAATTAAAGTCACCACAAAAAATATATTACAATAACAATTATCAGAATATTCTATATTATTAAAAAATATTTATTTTTTACCATTTCCTATATCTGAATTTTTGCATCCTCCACAATTTTTACAACCAGTAGCAAGTATACTTTGACACATAGCTTTTTCCTCCTAGTAATTCAAGATTTTTTTAAGATCTTCCACATTAAGAAAAACTGGTTACAAAAAGCCAGTAATATCCCATCTTTAATAAGAGAGGGAAATCACTGGCTCGGTCTGCGGATATGCTTCGATTTCTCGTAAGTTTAACAGAATTAGCAGTTATTATTAACGTTTAAATACTTTTTCACTCATTTTACTTGATCCGATAAAAGGTTATTTCTATCAGAAAGTAAATGTAACATGTTTTCAATAACACTATCAACATAATAAGGTACTATCATTATATTGTCAACTAGTTTTCAGACTTTTCGTAATTCGGTTCATTACTTTGGTAGCAATCCTCTTTGATGTAACCAATGATAGGTATCCCCTTGAAAGACTTTTTTTACTTGTTTAAAATCTGTTGTATGCTTTATTCCGAGAGCTGTCATAATAATTGATAGATCTTCATGCACAGTATAGATTTCATCTATTAATGTCTCTATACCTTCATCCTTATACACTTTAAGGAAATAGCCTGCCATTCCAACTCCGCTTGCTCCTAATGCTAAACTCTTCGCAACATCCATTCCGTTTTGGATACCTCCTGAAGCAAGTACGTTTACTGACGGAATGTGGGTAGCTTCAACAATCGATGCAGCAGTAGAAATCCCCCATGATTCAAAATAATTGAGTAAGCGTGAACGTCGTTGATTCTCTATTTTCGCAAAGTTTGTTCCACCAAACCCGCTAATATCTACATATTTCACACCAACATCCGCTAACATAGCAACTGTTTCATGACTCATCCCAAAACCTACTTCTTTCACTATAACAGGCACATGAAGTTGTGAAATAATTCTTTCGATATTTTTTAAGATATGACTAAAATCCCGATCACCTTCTGGCATTACAAGCTCCTGAATTACATTAATGTGGATTTGTAGTGCATTTGCCTCTATCATATCCACTGCTCTTTTCGCTTGCTCTAATGTAGCTTCACCACCAAGATTGCCGATTACTATTCCTTGAGGATTCTCTTTACGGACAATACGATATGAGGATTGTTGAGTAGTATCCTTTAGAGCTGACATCTGCGAACCTACAGACATAGCAATCCCCGTTTCTCTAGCTACTATAGCCATATCACGATTGATTATTTCTGTTTCTTCTCCACCGCCACCTGTCATCGCATTTACAAAAATTGGTGAACTTAAAAGTTCACCAATTTTTGTATAAAGGCTAACATCATCAAGAGACATTTGCGGTAAGCTAACATGAACGAAATGTACATCATCCAACCCAGTTAATCTACTCTGCCCTGTTTCAAGAGCATATTCAATATGTTCTAACTTACGTCTCATTCTTGACAAATTTAATCACCATATTATTTTTTAAATTTTTTCAATTGATCTCCAATAACGTCGCTGAATTGAAAACCAGTTGTTTCTTCAGGAAGCTCATAAGAAAAATCTTCCGATGAATCTTTTTCCTCCAATGCTTTCATGCTTAAAGATAATCTTTGTTCTTGCTCATTCATTTCTAATACTTTTACTTGAACAATTTGCCCCTCTTTTAATACTTCATGAGGAGTTGCAATATGCTTGTTCGAAATCTGAGAAATATGAACAAGGCCTTCAACACTAGGGAAAATTTCAACAAAGGCACCAAACGAAACAATTCGCTTAACTGTTCCTTCTAAAACTGAGTCTTTTGCAGCTTTTTCTCCAATATTATCCCATGGTCCAGGTAATGTATCTTTAATAGATAACGAAATTCTTTCATCTTCAGGATTAATTGCTAATACTTTAACCTTTACTTTATCACCTTTGGATACAACATCTGAAGGTTGATCTACATGTTGATGTGATAGTTGAGAAATATGAACAAGTCCATCTACTCCACCAATATCAACAAAAGCGCCAAAGTTTGTTAATCGTTGAACTGTACCTTCTAATAATTGTCCAACTTGAATTTCTTCTAATCGATGTTTCATTGTTTTATGCTTTTCATCTTGAACAACTGCACGATGTGATAGAATCAAACGATTACTTTCTTTCTCTATTTCAACAATTTTAAATGTTAACGTTTTTCCTTTATAATCAGAAAAGTCTTCAACAAAATGGTCTTCAACTAATGAAGCCGGAACGAATCCTCTCACTCCAAGGTCTACTACTAAACCACCTTTTACAACATCTTTCACTTCAGCTTCAAGAACTTGTCGTTCCTCAAATTTTTGATAGAGAGTTTCCCATGCTTTTGCAGCATCAACTTTACGTTTTGAAAGGATTAAGCTTTCTTCTTCAACTTTTGTAACTTCAAGCTCTAATTCTTGGCCCTCAGCTACTATTTCCGACGCTTTCTCTACATGTAGACTACTCAATTCACTAATAGGAATAATACCATCACATTTACTGTTCTCTACATCAACAATAACTTGTTTTTCTTCCACCTTAGTTACAATACCTTTTACTGTGTCGCCTACCTTATAGTCTTTCACTACATATTGTTCATCCATTATATGTACTCCTCCTTACCCATGACTGCTAAAAGTGTTTTCAAAAATATTGACTTTGCTTTACTTCCAAATACCAACCTGTTCAAACATGATTAGTATTTATCATTCTTTAGTATAAACCAAAAAACGAGAGATTGCTTCAATTGCTGCCATATTTATCGGAATCAACATCCTATTATTTAAAATTCTTATACTTTAGTATTTTTGTCAAGTGATGTGACTCACTTATATGCTTCTATCAACATGGAAATTTCATTCATAATAATATTCGTAGCTTCCTCTGCATTTAATTTTTTTCCCTCCTCACTATATGCAGAGAAATCTATCGGCCGACCATAGACAACTTTTAATCGTTTAAATCGTTTATAAGGTCCAATAATCGCACAAGGTACTACAACAGCATCTGTTCGAAGAGCAAAAAAACCTGCACCTGCTAGCCCTTTACCCAATTCTCCAGTTTCGCTTCTCGTTCCTTCAGGAAACAACCCTAATACTTTCCCTTCTTTCAATAATCCTAAACCTTTTCTTAAGGCTTCTCGATCACTCATGCCTCTTTTCACAGGAAAAGCATTTAAACTAGGAAGCAATTTTCCTAAAACAGGCGCAGAAAACAATTCTTCTTTCGCCATAAAATGAACCGGTCTTGGTGCGTTAATACCCACAACGGGTGGATCTAAAGCAGAAATATGGTTCGAACAAAGAAGTACACCGCCCTCTTTTGGAAAATCTGCCGTTCCTATCACTTCGAAACGGTAAATCGGTTTTAAAAGTGCATACACTAACCCCTTAGCAAACGTATATAAATTCATATTACAAGGCCCTTTCTTTTATAAGAGACTTAATATAGTCTGCAACCTCTTGAATATTTAAAGAAGTTGTATCCAGTAATACAGCATCTTCCGCTTTCTTTAAAGGAGCTACTTCTCTCTCAGAATCGAATTTATCACGAGCTGCTATTTCTTGTTTTAACTTTTCTAAGTCAGAAGGAAATCCTTTAGCAACATTTTCTTGATGTCTTCTCAAAGCTCGTTCATCTACACTTGCAATTAGAAAAACTTTCAACTCTGCATTTGGTAAGACATGCGTTCCAATATCTCTTCCATCCATAATAATTCCACCATTGTTCGCTAATTCCTGCTGCACCCGTACCATCTCTTCACGAACTAATGCGTGTTTTGCTACCGCAGAAACGGAATTAGTTACTTCAGCAGTACGAATTTCATCCGTTACATTTTTACCATCTAGAAATACTAATTGACCTGAATCACTTGGTTTTAATAGTATATGACTATCTAGTAAAATGTTGTACAATGCCCCTTCATCATTAACATCTATATTATTTTGCAATGCCTTTAATGTAAGGGCTCTATACATAGCGCCTGTATCCACATATACAAAGGAAAAATACTCCGCTACAATCTTTGCAACAGTGCTTTTACCAGCTGCAGCTGGTCCATCTATAGCTACTGATATATTCTTTTTCATAATTCCTCCTAAAACCTATACCTAACAAGGTAATCTAAAAAAATCCTTTATCTATTCTATCATAAAACCGTTGTTTCAACAGCGCGTTTTTCAAAACCCATTCATTCAAAATGCTGCTATAAATATATTATGAATCTTAATCAAAATAAATAAAACCTCAGCTGTAATTTTGCTGAGGAGAAAGAGAAATTGTTATTTATCAACGTTATTTTGCAAAACATCTGCTATTAAAGAATAATTATCGATGTAAACGCCTTCATATTTTGCCAGTTTTTTTAGTTCCAGAAAGGAGTCTGCTCTATGAAACACGATTTGAAAAAACAATAAAAAAATGCATTGTATTATAATTAGCTTTACAATTATAGCTTCAATTTTCTTCACTTTCTTCACCATCATTTTTTACCATTCAGTATGGTAAAGAAGTAACATGAATATACCCTTATCTCCGTGCTTTATTTCTAAACTCCAATTGTTTATCAAAACAAAAGCGAATTAATAGCTGCTGCTCTTCATGCTTATTATTTATAAATTGCACGGCAAGCACATTCTTTTGAAGCTCTGGTTGTTCTACTAATCTAATAACCTTACAATCAGCTTCAATTGTTTCTTGTTTTCCAGATTTCATTTGCAATAGAAAAGCAGCTGAAATAATTGAATCAGGATGCAAAACTAACTTCTTTGATACATAGATTGCTGCTCCACCTGCACTAATATCTTTTGTTATACTTTGAAACGATTTAAAACCGCTATTCTTACTACTAGCAATAACCTCTACTGGTACTTCAACCCTTACGAACTCCCTAAGCTTGATAGCATCCGCATTATTCGAATTGTTCTTTTCTTTCAGTCTTCTTAATACGTCGGTATCAAACATATACTTTGATTCACCAGAACTACCGTAAGTTACCTTATCCGGATATTTCAAATGAATCATAGGAACCGGGGAAGTCATCCTACCAATAACTACCGTGTCAAATTCATAAATCGAACCATCTACACCCGTATAACTTACTTTTAATTGTGTCCCATCGATTAAAGACAAAACGTTATGTGTCGAAATATTTATAGGATATTCTATAAAAAATGAATGATCACTTATTTCAAGTATGTTTGATCGATATTGTTCAGGTTGTGAAGAAAATTTTGGCACAAGTAGTAAGCTATCTCCAACTCTCATTCTATCCCCCACTCTTTCTAGTATAAAATAACTAAAACCCTCCTATATTATGACAGAAATAAAAAAAAAGGAAAAGTATAGATATACCTCTCCTATCCAAAAAAGTTAAAAATTATCAATTTAAATCACATCTTCATATGGGGCTTCATGTTCATCCATCTTTTCAACAAGCTCTTCTTCATTCGTACTAGCATTGATGAAAATACGATACGTGTCATCATTCATTGTACCTAAAAATTCATAACACAGTACTTCTTCCCCTAAATCATTTGTAATAATCGCAAGTCGATCTTCCATTATTTTCACTTTAGGATTAATCTTTTGTTTCGCTTGCTCAAGCGTAATTTTAGGTTTTTGCTGCTCTCTTTCTTTATTCGTTTGTAAATATTCTTCTGCCGAATAACCAATGATTTCACCATTGTCTAATGCAACTTTAACCTTGATCGAATCTGAATAAACGCGAACATTATTCTCCACATGTACAAAGTTAAAAACCCCTACGGAATCATATTGTGAGCTTTCAAACATTTCCATCGATGTGAAATTTTGCTTTTTCAGGAACTGCATCGCTTTCTCTGATGCTTCATTTAAACTAATTTTTGCTTTCCCTACTTCTCGATTATTCATAAAAATAATCGGGTATCCACCTACTTTGGACATATCCATGTTTAATTGAGTATCTGTTTTCGGATCAGAAACATTTATACTATAAAATTTAAAATCAGATCCTTTTCGACTTTCTTCAACCGTCACTTTAGCATCTTTACTAAAAGGTACAAACTTTCTAGCTTTTTCAACCGCTTCTTCTTTGCTAATTTCTTCCCCTTTTAAATTTCGATAATTCTCATCTTTTTGTTTATTCGTAACATGAGTAGGACCAAACTGAGAAGCTTCTGAATATCCACTAACTTTCTTTTCTACCGTTTGAAAGCCATCAATAATCGTATTATCACTCGCTTCTTTTCCAGAAGCTAAAGCCATTTCTACATCCATCCATCTTAAATTGTTTTTCATTGCAAGATGTTGAACTTGTCTTAGTTCATGCTGTATTTCACCTGATTGTTGATACAAACTTTGCAAAAGCTTATATTCTTCATCAGTGAGAGGCTCTTTCTCCAAATCTCTCACAGCTGTACGATAAGTAAAATCACCAATTTGCGAAAGGAATTCTTCTGTTTTATTAAATGGCACTAGAGATAAAGGCAGTAAACCTACATCATTTTGCGCTTCAGAAGTAATACGCCATACATCTGTCAATGCTGGAGATAGTGACCTTCTAGAATTCATCGCCAAAGTTGTTCCGATTTTATCATTTAATAAATCCATTTGATAATTTAAGTCATGAAATGCACGTTGATAGTTATTTTCTGCATTTACTAAAATTGCATTTTTCTCTTTATGTTCTTGATAACCCCAGAACGCTGTACCCGCGCAGACTACAACTAAAACTGTAATAATAATATTTTTCACCATAAAGAACACCCCTTCCTACTTACAAAAAATATGCTTACCTATTTTTTTGATTTGTGGTCTTGACCAAATCCATTCACTTGTAGCGGTTTCTGGATTAAAGTAATATGTTGCATTTCCAGATGGATCCATTCCGTTAATAGCATCGATTACTGCTTTTTTCGCTTGCTCATTTGGCTCTAACCATATTTGTCCGTCTGCCACTGCAGTAAATGCTAAAGGTTCAAAAATAATATCTGATACTGTATTTGGAAATGATGGACTTTCAAGTCTATTTAGAATTACTGCAGCTACTGCAACTTGTCCATCATATGGCTCACCTCTTGCTTCGCCATATACTGCTTGCGCTAACAAATTAATATCATTTTGAGAAAAACCAGCTGGCACATTTGATGCCTTTGTATTAGTTTTTTCTTTGTTAGCTGTTTCTTGCTTTTTTGTACTTTTGTTTGTAGCGGCTTGATTATTACTTTTATTATTAGTTGATGGTTGCTGTTTCGGCTTAACTTGCTTTTCAATCGGAACATTGCCGTAATAAGTAAACGTGTTCCCTTTATTAATTTGTTCGTGTACAAATTCCTTATTGAAGTTTGATGCATTAACTAATTTATTCTTAGTATCTTCACCTGCTAAACCATCAATAGGTAAGCCGAAATCGTTTTGGAAATTTCGTAGTGCCCAGTAAGTACCCCATCCGAACACTCCGTCAATTTTCCCATGATAAAAACCAATATTTTGTAATCTTGCTTGCAGTTCGATGACATCATCACCGACAGCGCCTTGTTGTATCACTTGATTAGTAAATGCTTGTGCATCATCTTGTTTATAACTAATCGAAAGTATTAACAAAGCCATTAAAGCGATACTTATTCTTACGTAGTTCATTATTTTTCTACTCAAAAAAGGACACCCCTAACTTAAAAAATGGAAGTAACCCTATTATTTTTCAATTGGATTTATTTTATTCCAAAAAAGCAGATGAACCCATTTTGCTGGTATAGATTAAAGCAATGTTTAAAACGATATTATACAAAAAAGAGGCTTGCCCAATAACTTTGGACAAACCTCTTCTTAATTGATCATTTGCGATGCATGTAAGTCAGATAAGACTCTAGCTTTCTTAACCTTACTTAATCCAAGCCACCATAAGAAAATCATAAACGGAACAATAAAATACATCCAATGACTTTCTTTTAATAAGATATAATCATATAAACCATGTAAGACAAACGGCACTAGCAAAGCAAGAAGTAAGAATATTCGCTTTCGATTTTCAGTAAACTTGCCCCTACCTAAATAGTATCCCATAATGACACCGAACAAAGCATGACTTGAAACTGGCAAGAACGCTCTACCAAATGCAAATTCAACGCCATTTGCAACTAGATACAATAAGTTCTCAGCTGTAGCAAATCCAAGTGATACCGCCGAACCATAAACCACTCCATCATAAGGC
>NZ_JBALMO010000327.1:0-11418 GCF_036963345.1 Bacillus sp. JJ722 | reverse complement strand
CATACATATATATGTATGTAAATTGAAATTTAATAATTGGATTGATTTGTGTCGGAGTGGGTGTAGCATCAATTATAAGTGGTTGGATGCAGATTCAAATGTTTCAATGATTAAAATAAAGTTGATGTTACGTATAAAGGCGATCAAGTTATTATTAAGGTAAGAGTAGTAAATAATTGGAGACGAATTTCACCCATTAACACAAGCAGAGGAAACTTAGTTCTTAACATCCCATCTATATCAATGGACCAAGTTAAAATTAGTAAAATTAAGGAGAGATTATGGAAGTGAAATTACGGAAATTCATCATTGCAGGCACCATTTTATATACAATTTTAATTTTATATTTTTTGTTCTTTGCTTTTAATAGAGTAGATCATTCAACCAGTAATTATGGATATACATTTATGTTTGTTCCGGAAAAAGTTCCTCTTCGATTTCCAGAACCAACTTTTTCATGGTTATTCCAATTTGGAAACATTGCAGCTTTTATCCCTTTTGGAGTAGTAATGCCTTTGTTGTATCGTTCCAGTTTTGGGAAGTTCATATCCTTGTTTGTTTTGACGATTCTCGTTCTGGAATCGCTGCAGGCTTTAACTTATCTTGGCAGCTTTGATGTAGATGATGTTATATCCAATACATTAGGTGCAGCGATAGGTTTTATCGCCTATAGAGTTGGATTTTCTTCAAAAATTTCTTATAAAAAGCTTATTGCTTCGGCTCTATCTATTGGTGTTCTTCTAGTTGGGGTAATCGTGGTCTCGGAAACTATCAATTATGTTGTAGCGACAAGAGAAAGCCCGATTCAAGCATTACACGATGTGAAAGAAATGAATGGAACCATGCCTATGGCTGAGAATCTTCCAAGTTTCACCGTAGCTGGCAAGAAAATAGAACCTAAAATGAACCTGTATAACAGTGAAGGGGATAAAAGCAAATCATACACTTACGTCTTGGGGAACAAGAAAGATATGATACTCTATTCTTATTTTGGCATTCCAGACAATGGTGATTTCAAGGGAGAAGTCACTATACTGGCAGATGGAAAAGTAAGAGCTCAGTACAATGAACAATATAATAATGGGGCAGAACATTTAATCTTACCGTTTTTTGACAAAGTAAACGAAATTACGATTGTCCTTTCCGGGAAAGCTAAATTATGGGACGTTGGATTCAGTGAAATGAAGCATTGGTGGGAGTGAAGAATTAAGATTGTAAGGGACTTGCTTTGCAACGTTTTCAACAAATATGGCACGATTGTAGAGCAGACAGACAGATAGAAAATAATTAAACTTTTTTATAAAATCGAAACTTAAATCTGCTGGATAAGAATCCATTTTGATCAAACTTTATTTCAAAGCAACAGCAGCATCAAATAGAATTTGTGCCGGAAAAGGAATGACCATTACTCGTTTTAGGTACAAGCCTTGCAAACACAACTAAATCAAACAAAAACTGATTTGCAAGCACAAGAGAAAATGAAAACGCAATATATGAATGGATTAAATAATCAGTATGGATGGACAATCTAACAGTTGCCGATTTAGATAGAGTTTTAACAGGTCAATTAAGTGGCTATGGTGCTACTTTTTATGAAGTTGGACATAAATATGGTATTGATCCAAGAGAGCAACAAAACACACAATAATAAGTTTTTTAGACTAAAATAAAACAATAGCAGATGTGTTAGTTGAATAAATGAAATGTTGTTGTAGAAAATGAGGTCATATGTTGTACGAAAGGTATACTCTCTGTTCATCTATCCTTTCCTTTTAGCCCTATATAATGTGTGACATTATAATAAATTATTAAACTATAGGGCTTCATAATTATTTTCTTGACTTTTAATAAAAAACTTTGCTTCTCTTTTTTTATTGGAGGAAATGACGATGTGTGAGTTTGAAATAAAGTCACGATGTTTGTAAAAAAGTTACGATAGGGACGCTTTTTCTTATTGAAGTAACGGATTGTGGGATAAGTGAATGATAATCCACCTCTCTTTTGAACCAATTTTTAACCCATTTGGAGAATTTAAATGGCAAAAGCACCATATAAAATTATGAGAGGAGGAGATTCATAACATGCAGATTATGAACAAATATTTTCGTGGAACTGCTAGTATGGTATACATGATGACCAATAATGAAGTGATGAATCAAATCATTGCCTTTTACAGGGACATGAATGGAATGCTCACTTTTGTCGGATCATCCCCAACTTATGGAAAAGGTACTGGAACAAAGGAAGTCTCCACTGCAACAGCAAATGATGGTATCGATCCCCTTGCTTCGCAAGGCGCCCTAACTTTGTCCCGTGATAGACGTTTCCTACTTGCCGTTAACGCAGGAAGCCATAGTATCAGCAGTTTCATCATAACCGATAGCGGAACACCTGTCATCGTGGATGTAAAGCCATCTGGAGGTGCTCAGCCAAATAGTGTAGATGTGTTTGGTAATCTTGTCTATGTATCAAATGTAGGTAATCCCGCAAACAATTTTACATCCAATATCACAGGTTTTTACATCGATGATAACGGACGCCTTACTCCTTTTCTAGGATCCACCCACTCCCTCAGCACTTTCAATGCTCAACCGGCGCAGGTTCTCTTTACTCCTGATGGCAGTAAGATCCTTGTAACCGAACTTACTTCAAACCATCTCAGTGTATTCCATGTTAATAAAAATGGTATGGTTACAGGACCAATCGTTAATGATTCTTATGGTCAAGGACCATTGGGTGCATATTTTTTATCCTCTGGAATCCTCTTAGTTACAGAAGCAGTTTCAAATGCGCTGTCATCTTATTCTTTGAGCGATGACGGGATCCTTCAAGTGATCAGTGGCTCTGTACCAAACGGATATAAGACTGCATGCTGGGTTATACCAACAAGGGATGAGCGTTTTGCATATATTACCAACACTTTAAGCGGCATCATATCCACCTACCGAATTGAGCCCAATGGAGCGCTGTCGCTGGTGAGGCATATTACCAGTACACCGCCAGGTACAGCACCTGGTCTGCCGATGGATGTCGGGGTGAGTAAAGATGGGCGGCATTTTTACACCCTTAACGGAAATCAGGGTACAGTCTCAGTATTTAATATACAAGATGATGGTAGTCTGGTTAGAGTGCAGGTTGCTGCCTGGACTAATATTCCTTATCTTGGATCACAAGGGTTGGCTGTTCTTTGATTCTATCCGTTCACTATATTGAGTTAATAGATGAGTTGCTAAAAACAAGGCTGCCGACAGATTGGTAGCTTTTTTAACGGTTCCCTATATACATTAAGTAAATACGCTCTTTTACTTAATGCTCAGTATTCCTTAATAATTGTATTGGTTTTATAAGGTGAAAATTGATATTTCTTATTCAACTAAAGGATGCTTTACTTCAATATTAGGAGCTGTTATCAGCTTCTTTTGGTTATCCTGCTAACAGGCAGGATTGTTGAATAGCAATTGAAACTATTTATTGGTTCAATAAGTCTATTTTGGATAAAGGGGTGAATACAATTAGAAAGCTTATTATTGCAATTATTATCATTGGATTGGTTGTTATAGGTTTATTTGTCTTTGAACCATTTCGTTCAGAACCACCTACACCAACTGTCACAGTAGGAAATACAAAAATTGCCACTACACAAGGTTCATATTGTTGGAATGGATTATTATCAGCCCAGTGTGTAGATAAGATTTATACAAGTCCGCTAGATATGGCAAAAGAACATAAACCAACAGTTGTATCTCCAAATGAAGAAATTAAATTTGATTTTAAGAAAGAACCGATTGCTGAAACACTGGAAGTAGAGAAATGGATTGATAAAGATAATATAGAAAACATTGAAGTGAAAAATAATTCAATTGTGGCTCCAAAAGAAAAAGGAATATATGTCTTTCATATATTAGCTGATTGGGAGCAAGGAGACGGAAATTATGCGTTCTCTATTGAAGTAAAATAAATAATTCTTTTTATTCCACTCCCTAAGTGACAATACAGGCTTTTATCTGTGCATTACTAAGTTTATTAGTTCCCGAATTTTTCACCATACAAATTAAGCATTCTAATGAATATTGAAAATAAAAAAAGAAGATACATAAACGATCCTCAAAAATCATATTTAGTAATGATTACTGGAAATTCAATTTTGGAGGCCATATTAATGAATGAAAAACATCATAAAAAGAGGGAAGCTTTTTTAGAGGAAAGCCATTATGAGAATCGAGACATCACCAATCAGACAGCTAAACTTCATTCTCAGACGATCGGATCTGGAGGACCCGTACTGGAACAAGATAGTGTACTACATGAAACCTTACAAGAATTTATACATGAAAAGATTTTAGAAAGACCTGTTCATGTAAAAGGATTTGGTGCATTTGGTTATTTTCAAACGATATATTCAATGTCTGAACATACAAAACTGAGCTTTTTACAAAATTCTAATCAGAAAGTTCCTGTTATGGTTCGCTTTTCGTTAGCTGTCAGTATAAAAGGGACACCTGATACATCTAGAAATGTAACTGGTTTTGCTACAAAATTTTATACAAAAGAAGGCGTTTTTGACCTTGTTTGTAATCACATTCCTGTCTTTTCTATTCGTGATCCGATACGTTTTCCGGAATTTATCAATGCATTTTCACCTTCACCCAAAAATAATTTAATTGATCCTAATAGCATGTGGAGCTTTGTAGCAAGAACGCCTGAATCGATGCATTTTGTTGTACGTTTATACTCTGATGCTGGTACGGTAAAAAGCCTTCGCCGCATTCCAGGACATAGTGTAAATACATATGTTTGGAGAAATGCTCAAGGTAATAGAAAGTACGTTAAATATCATTGGTACCCATTTGAAGGTGTACAATACATTGGTCGCAAAGAGGCAAATAGGCTAGCCGCTGAAAATCCTGATTACGCTGGTAAAGATTTACACGATGCGATAGCGGGTGGTAAACCGGTGGAATATGGCTTATATGTACAGCTGATGGACCCAAAGGATGAAGAAAATCTTTCTTATGATCCTTTAGACGATACAAAAGTATGGGATGAAAAAGAATATCCCCTAATACCAATAGGCAAAATGGTACTAAATAAAAATCCTGATAATTATATGGAACAAGTAGAAAAAATAGCCTTCTCCCCTTCAAATTTACTAGACGGCGTAGAATTATCTGATGATAAAATTTTGCAGGGGCGTGCCAATATTTATAGTGATTCTCAAAGAAGAAGAATCGGAACTGAATTTCGTAAATTGCCAGTTAACCAACAGCAAAATTGGACACCAAATAGTCAAATTACAAGTGGTAATGGAAGATATATTGAAGGCAAACTAGAAAGAACTTCTATTACAAGGCAAGATGATTTTGGTCAAGCTGGTGAATTCTATACAAGGTTAAGTCAAATAGAAAAAGAACATCTTGCCGAAAATTTAGCTAATGATTTGAAAGTCATATCTGATGATATTAGAAAGAAAGTTATGGTGTATTTCGGTAAAGTGTCATCTGACTTAGCAAATAGAATTGAGATTGAAATGAAAAAGTGATAAGGAGACAAAAAACATCATTATTACGATTAAATTGTCCTATACGCTAAGTATAACGGCCTCTAAATACTTTTTACCACTCTCGATAGACGCGTAAATATTCATTATTTCTGATAAATCAACAGATACGCCCCTAAAACGTTGGTGTTCAGAAATCCAGCTAATCTTCTCATATGAAGGTAGCTGGGTTTTTTAAGTTAGATGTGCAAAATAACACTTAAAATATACGCAAATTATCGGTCAAATTGACAAGGAGGAAGGAGAATTCTTTCGGGTAATTCGTTAAATTATCCTTCGATTTTATTGCAAGATTGAAGGATATGAAGCTTTTTTCTCGAATATAGCAGAAGAATAAAATGAAATGGAAGACCTGAGGAAAGAAAGCTTTCACTTTAGAAATGCAGTCCTTCAATATTACAAACGTAAAGGTGGAGATAAGGTTGCGTAACGAGCATATTTTGTTAGTTGACGACGAGAAAGGCATTTTGACAATGTTGAAAACGCTATTAGAAAAAGAAGGATTTAAACGGATCGTTACGGCAACCACGGGAGAGGAAGCTATGCTCCAGGTGGAATCTGCTTCATTTGATCTCGTTGTGCTTGATGTTATGCTCCCTGATACGGATGGATTCGCACTGTGTCAACAAATCCGCAGGCATACGTCGGTTCCCATTCTATTTCTGACCGCCCGCTCAGGTGATTTCGATAAATTAACGGGACTTGGCATCGGAGGGGATGATTATATCACCAAGCCGTTCTATCCTTTGGAAGTTGTGGCGAGAATTCAAGCACATTTGCGTCGACAAAACCTGTATAAATCTCCTACTCAACTGAAACCAGACATTTTGGATTTCGGTTTGTTTGTTGTTAACAAAAGCGCTGCTCAACTGATCGTAAATGGAATCGACACTCCTTGCCCGGCCAAAGAATTCGAATTGCTGCTCTTTCTGTGCGAACATCCTAATCAGGTATTTACCGCCCTTCAATTATATGAAAAGGTTTGGGGCATGGCTCTTTTGGGCGATGAAAAAACTGTCGTTATTCATATTTCCAGACTTAGAAAAAAACTTGAAGCCAATCCGTCTGATCCTAAACTCATTGTAAATTTACGTAACATCGGCTATAAATTTGTTTCACCGCAAAAGGTGGTTACCGATGAAGTTTAAATTCCGTCTGGGGCTTCGTCTTGTAGGACATGTAATGATCAGTCTTGTTCTACTTTGTTTGGTAATAAGTGCTGGTTTATCGATTCTAACAGAATTGATTTTACCGCAAGAGGGGGATAAGCAGGATAATTGGGTGTTGATCAGTTTGTTCATCATTATGGTATGCTTTTTGATCGTTTTCGGTTGGTCAATAGGAAAGCCACTTTATTATATTATTGGTTGGATTAATCGTCTGGCCAACGGAATATACGTTGATCCGGAGAAACATCAGAAGATTTACTCTAGCAAAGTGAAGAAACTAAAAAGACCGTACCGCTTGTATAAAGAGCTGATTAACCAATTGCATACATTATCTGACGTTTTGGAGGATAGCAAGATGGAAAGAAGCCGGGTAGACAAAATGAAGACGGAGTGGATCGCCGGTATTTCCCATGATTTAAAAACCCCGCTCACTTATATCAAAGGGTATTCTTCGATGATGCTTTCCTCCCAATATGACTGGACTAAAGAAGAAGGAATAAAGTTTCTGATGGAAATCGAGCAAAAGGCCAGCCATATGGAGGATCTTATCAGTGATTTGAATTTATCTATTCGGTTGGACGAACGGCAGCCCCCTTTAAAGTGGGAACAAACAGATTTGATAGAATTTGTTCGGCGAATCGTGGTTGATGTGACCAACGATCCTCGTGCTGTCGGATACAATCTATCTCTCGAAACTACTGAATCACATGTTGAAACGTTGCTGGACGTTAAGTTGCTCCAACGGGCACTGCACAACATTATGCTCAACGCCATTCTTCACAATCCTGCAGGTACAAACGTTAAAATTCATATAATGAGGAACTCCCATCTGTACATTGATATTGCGGATGACGGAATAGGGATGGACGAGGAGGCAATTGACTGTCTGTTTAATAGGTATTACCGTGGAACCTCTACAGATGTACTTTCAGAGGGTACCGGACTCGGTATGGCTATTGCGAAACAGTTGGTGGTGGCGCACGGGGGAGACATCAATGTGACTAGCGGTGTTGATGAAGGAACCTCAATATCCGTTAAGTTGCCGCTACATAATTAAGCTGTGTTTTGTCTGTCGTTTACTTTCGGTTTACTTTCATGCGATACAATATTCTATGAAACCAGGTTGTGCTGCCGCGTCAGTCATATGCTTGATGACTGATGGGGCAAGTCAATTTAGGTTTATATTAGAGTAGTAAGGGGTGAAGGTATGCTTCTGGAGATACACCAAGTATGTAAACAATACAAGGGAGACGTATGGGCACTGCAAGACATTAACTTACAATTGAAGCCGGGAGTCATCGGTCTGCTTGGACCTAATGGCGCTGGTAAATCTACGCTCATGCGTATCCTTGCGACGATTTCACAACCGACGACTGGAACGGTCACGTGGAATGGGATAGATATTCGAAAGAAACCTGATGAGTTACGCTCCACACTGGGCTATTTACCTCAAGATTTTGGTGTGTATCCCCATCTAAATGCTATCGAATTTTTGGAATATGTAGCCGCCTTGAAGGGCCTAGGCGGCCGGCAGATGAAGACCCGGATCTTGGAAATCCTCGAACTTCTGAATCTTCATAATAACCTGAAGCGTCCAATCGGTAGTTTCTCTGGAGGAATGCGCCAGCGGATTGGCATTGCACAGGCACTGTTGAATGATCCAAGAGTGCTCATCATCGACGAGCCGACCGTTGGGTTAGATCCGGAAGAGCGTATGCGATTTCGTAGCCTGCTGTCGGACTTGTCTGGTGAACGGATTATCATTTTTTCAACGCATATCATATCGGATATTGAAGCGATTGCCGATCAAATTGCTATTATATCCAAAGGTCGATTACTGACGAAGTCGGATCCTGCTTTACTCTTGCACAATGTGCAAGGAAAGGTGTGGTCAGTCGTCATCCAAAATCAAGGATTACAGGAAGCGAGAACCAGATGGACGATTAGTGGCACAATTCGAAGAGAGGATGGACTGCAGCTTCGTATCATCTCGGATGAACCTCCGCTTCCACAAGCGATAGCAGTGTCACCTTGCCTTGAAGATGCATACTTGTACGTCAGAGTGGACAGGGAGGGTGCATAGCGTGGGTGTAATCCATACAATCTATCAAATTGCACGAGCCGATCTACTCGAAAGAATCAGACACTATTCATTTCTAGTCATTTTGGGAGTTACTATTTTAGCAGCTTATTTCTTCGTGCCCCCTGTGGAAGCTGGGTATGTCACGCTTTATCTTGATGAGTACCGGGGTATATATAACTCAGCTTGGGTAGGCGGATCGGTTGCTATCTCCACCACCTTATTTTTGACTTTGTTTGGCTTCTATTTGGTGAAAAATAGCATCCAGCGGGATGAACGATCTGGAGTTGGACAAATCATCGCATCGACCTCTGTGAAGAAACTGCACTACTTGATCGGAAAGGCGATCAGTAATTATGCCGTTTTGTTTATCATCGTAGGGATCGTCATTCTAGTTGCAATAATCATGCAGTTGGCTCGGGGAGAGGAGATGCGGGTAGAACTATGGTCTCTGTTGTCTCCATTTCTAATTATGACGCTCCCCACGATGTCTGTCGTTGCTGTCTTGGCTGTGCTGTTTGAAACACGACAGGAATTAAATGGCGGACTGGGCAATGTAATTTATTTCATTCTCTTCCTTATCTACTGTACCGGTTCAATTTACATGACGTTCGGTCCAAACGTCATAACGTCGTCTATGATAAAAGAGCTTACTTCAATTAAACCAGACTTTTCAGGTTCGTACAGTATCGGTATTCTTGTTCCTGATGCACCGCTAGAGTTGTTTGAATGGAGTGGCGTGGAATGGACCGGAGCCCTTCTTTTACAGCAGTTGTCTCTCTTTCTATTTGCCCTCTTGTTAATTCTTGTGGCCGTTTTGTTGTTCCATGGATTTAGGAATGAAGCAGGGAGAGAAAGGTGGAAACGGAGGAAATCCTCGAAAATATCGACCAGTGCGAATATACTCATTGATTTTGATAACGCTGGGATTGATTTGGAGGGAAAATATGAGTGTGTGGTCTCGAGAGTCCATGTGTCTACACTTACTCCTGCGACCGTTCATGATTCCTTTCTATCTATAGTGCATGCAGAATGGCGCTTGATGATGAAGAGCGCTTCACTGGGTTGGTATGTCGTCGCTGGCATCCTGTTTATCCTTTGTCTTGTTTTTCCCGTTACTACCTCATTACAATGGATGATTTGGCCTGTAGCCTGGATATGGCCGCTGTTGCTCTGGTCTGGAATGGGAAGTCGGGAAACACGCTATCAAACGCAATATTTAATAGCTTCTAGCCCATGTTTTTCCACTCGTCAGTTAGCGGCGGTGTGGGTCGCTGGCTTTTTGCTGACCTGCATTACAGGGGGAGGCATGATCATACGATTAATCCTTGAAGGAGATTTTGGACATTTAATGTATTGGGTTTCTGCTGTTTTTCTGATTCCAAGTTTATCTCTCGCCGCCGGAGTGCTAACCAAGACAAATCGTACCTTTGAGGTTTTATACATGATCATCTGGTATCTGGGTCCTTTTAACAAAATGCCTTATCTAGATTTTCTAGACACAAGATTAGCAGAGGGAAGCTCCTGGATGATGAGTTCAATTTATATAATAATCAGCATCGGATTAATAATGGTCACTTATGTGTTAAGAAAACGTTTAGCACAAGACTTTTAGTGGTGCGCAGATCATGAAAGTTGTTTGAATTATATGAAAAATGGAGGAAATAAATATGAAATCAAAATCATTTGCCGGTATCATGAAAAATTTTGTTCTTCTTGGACTTGCTATAGGTGTTTTCCTGTTCATACTGACGCAGTCGTTGATTGAGATTCCGATTGTTATCGGCACAACCTCCTATGAAGGTATGACGGCTTCACTTCTCCTACTGATCGGTTCACTGATTGTAGTGATCATAATTGGCTTTGTTGTTTCACTTTTCACCTATTCAGCGGGTAAAGAATAGTTCTACCTTCTTGGGTATTGCTATTATCCTGTAATTTAGGAATATGTTTCCTTACTTACAGATTTTATAGCATTGGAAATGAGTAAAATTATGGAAAAACGTGATGACCTGTAAAATAGGACAGCCGAGGTATTCAGTAATTCTCAAAGGACAGATTCCAAAAGCAATGAGGTTTTACAGTGTGAAGCTCCGTTAATCTTCTTAAACTAGTATTAATTAGACAGATGAAAGTAATTTGAAACAACTTTATAGAGCCTGGCTACGTATAGAATGTAGTAAGGCTCTTATCTTTTTTAAACAAAATTCAATAACTTTATTATCGCTATACAGCAACAAACGGACAGCATTCCTGTAATGAATGAACTGAGTTTTCATTAGTAAATCGTTTAAATTTGTGAATAATTACACTTAAAGTAAAAGGTGCTTTAGTTGAAGAAGAAAGGACATAACATATAACAATAACGATTATGAATGGGGAAGTAAGTGTCGGTTAGCTTCCGTTCAATTACACCTGAAGAATTTGCGAAACTAAGTAAATTTGTTGATAGGCAAGCTAACAAATTTAAATAATTTAAGAGTAACAAAGGCAACTTAAATTTAGTCTCTGATCATTTTTTTTCTTTTCTTATAATACGACGAGCAGATTAGCTTAAAAAGAAAGTAGAGAGTTTTTACATTTCCTCTTAATAACATATAATACTATTATAA
>NZ_JBALMO010000326.1:1429-1696 GCF_036963345.1 Bacillus sp. JJ722 | reverse complement strand
TAGTAACATAGTACCTTTTAACAGTTTGTTTCCCATATAATTTCTCCATTTTATAATTAACATTTTAATGATATGTTAACATAAATAACCATAATGGAACTTATTTATGTAAAGAAAAAGTTAATAGAAGACAAGAAGATAGGGTAATTAAGGCTGGACATTTTCAAATAGCTCTTTAAGTTTAGCCATTTCAGAATTGGAATGAATTTAATTAAAGCGATTTCTGAAATAACGATTATTTAGTATTAAAATAGATCAGTCCAATGG
>NZ_JBALMO010000326.1:0-1372 GCF_036963345.1 Bacillus sp. JJ722 | reverse complement strand
AAAACTATGTTCCAAATACCCAATAGAATTTTAAAAATATTAGCAGTTAGGTGATTTGCAACATTTATTCCAGTTTCCCATAATGTACATTCACCTATTTTTAATAAAAAGAATAGAGTGAAGCATCCGTCAATTTTAATGAATGAGGTGGTATCATTTGCAATCTGAATTCTCTGATGTAACTCAATATGTAATTCAACCATGGGATAACATCCCATTAATAGCTCAAAGATTTAATATATCAATGGATGAGATCATAGAAGTAAATCCAAGAATATCTTCAACAGGGTTGTTCGTGGGACAAATATTAAACATTCCCAATGGTGTACGTAATGTAAAATGTATGAGTGAAAATGAGTATCGACTAAGAAGTGAAATGCGTTCACTTTGGGAACAACATGTAGAATGGACGCGAATGGCAATTATGAGTTTAGTTTTCAACTTGCCCGATGTTAATTTTGTTCTTCCCCGACTACTTCGTAATGCTCCAGACATGGGAAATTCGCTAAGACCATATTATGGTAAACGGAATGCAAGCAAGTATAGTGACTTAATTAAGGATCACTTACTCATTGCCGCAGATCTAGTGAAGGCAGCGATGGCGGGAGATGCTCAAGCTGTAGAAAGAATAGAGAAAAAATGGTATGCAAATGGTGATGAAATTGTACAGTTTTTAAGTGATCTAAACCCTAAATTGTCAAAAGAAGCATTTAGACAAATGTTTTATGAACACTTAGCTTTAACGAAAGCTGAAGCAGTTGCGATGATTACTAAGGATTATAAAACTGGGATAGAATTATATGATAAAATTGAAAAAGAAGCTTTACAAATGGCTGATGAAATAAGTGATGCCATCGTAAAACAATTTCCACGTCGTTTTTAAAAAATAATGGCTCTTTTCGCATAGATTGTTGCTTCTGCGAACTAGGTAAGTGGGCAAAATATTTTCAAATGATGGTGGAGGGATATACTTTGCTAGAGATGTGGATTTTTAGCCGTTTTGCGATTTTGGTTATTACCGTTAATTTCCTACACGGGTTATAAAAAAACAACCATTTCTTTATGAAACGGCTGTATTTCCTTATTCCTTTAAAACACCTTTTAGGTTCAAAAGGTATTTTGCACACTACGGAGCAAATCCGATTTGACCAGTAAACAGTAAGATAAGAATTATTATCCAAAATATAATTTCAGATGAAGAGAGGATTAAAGATATAACAGGAATTACCTTTTTCTCCGTTTCCCTCAGTATTCCTATTATAGATAGTAACATACCTATACCTGTCAGAAGAAATGTTATATAATCCCCAACCGAATTACCGATATTTGCTAATCTTGTCGGTTGTACAAAAACAATAAAAAAGCAAATTAT
>NZ_JBALMO010000325.1:2387-2609 GCF_036963345.1 Bacillus sp. JJ722 | reverse complement strand
CATAGCTAGATTATCAATAAAAAAACTTTGAAGTATTGAAGTCAAGTAAGACTCTAGTATTAACGAAATTTAAATTTATTATTATTTTTTAGTAGAAAGAGGAATTATTAAATGTCATATAAGTTCTTTTTGAGAATTGGCGTTGTTAGTTTAGCGCTAGTTTTTTTGATTTTAACTTTTATAAGCTTTGAAAATGAAGCAGTTAGTAACTTAAAGAAAGTT
>NZ_JBALMO010000325.1:1245-2336 GCF_036963345.1 Bacillus sp. JJ722 | reverse complement strand
GTAAAGTTGTTCAGCCTGTTAGAAAATCCTCTTTTAACTCACCAACAAATGCGGTTGAGATTCCAGTGCTAATGTATCATCATTTCGATAAAGAAATTAAATCGGGAACAATTGCGAATCCAACAATTTTTCATGAACAAATGAAGATATTAAAAAGAGCAGGTTATACAACAGTTACAGAGGAAGATGTTATTGCGGATTATAATGGAGAGAAGAAACTGCCGAAAAATCCAATTATGATCACCCTTGATGATGGGTATGTAAGCAACTATGAGTATGTTTTTCCTATTCTAAAAGAATTGAATATGAAGGCTACAATTTTTATTATTACAGATTTTATTGAGAATCCACAAAATCATCCTAGCCCATACCCGAAATTGACATGGGAGCAATTAAGAGAAATGAGTGATAGTGGATTAGTGTCGTTTCAAAGTCATACAGATAATCGACATTCTAGAGGAATTAATGGGAAAAATACAGCAGATGCGGAATATGAAAAACACTTTTTAGCTGATCTTCTTAAATCAAAGCGTATTTTAGAGGAAAGGCTAGGTAAGCCCGTAACAGCTTTTTCTTATCCAAATGGAGAATATAGCGAAGTATCGGAACAAATTGTAAAGAAGGCAGGCTTTGAAATGTCATTTACGACGGAACCTGGAATGCTCGATACAAGCAAAAATTCCTTATTTCGCGTGAATCGAATCAATATTCATGGAAATGCTTCAGCAGAATTTATTTTAAATACAATAGAGAAATTGAAAAAAATATAGTATGGAAGAGACTGTTCTATAGGTTAGCAAAACTAACTTTAAACAGTCTCTTTTCTTATCAATTATTTTATTTCAATAAAAAACCTGTCATAAACAGAAGACAGGTCATTTATTAATCTCTATGTTAAATCCTCTAACAAGATGCTAAACATAAATAAATCAATATATTGTCCTTTTGCTTTTTCATATTTACGGAGTAGGCCTTCTTCGTTAAATCCAAGTTTTTGTAATAGCCTTTTAGATGCAACATTTGTTGGTTCAACTTTAGCTTCGATTCTATTTAATCGAAAATGGTTAAATCCGTGTTGAATTAGTGCATAT
>NZ_JBALMO010000325.1:0-1189 GCF_036963345.1 Bacillus sp. JJ722 | reverse complement strand
AACCAATTAATTGATTTGTTTCTCTGTGTATTATCGAATAACGGTTACCATTATTTGATTTACTAAGTTTTTGAAAAAAACGAATCATCTCAATTGCTTGCTCTTTGTCAGTCATGGGTGAAATATTCATAAATTCAGTTATTTTTGGATTAGACCAAATTTCAAAAAGTGAATGAGTGTCTTTATGTGACACTTCCCTTAATAAAAGTCTTTTAGTTACAATTTCTCCTGTCATTATAGTAGCTCCTTTATATTTTACTTTGTTTATGTGGACTACTATCTCTACCTGGCATAATTCACCTCTTTCTCAAACATAAACATTATATTAAATGATAAGAATCTTGTGAAGTATTATTCTTTAAGTCATTTTGACATTAGTACATTAAGGGGGGACAGCTCCTCTTATGATTGCTAATTTTGTTGTTGTAGGAGGTATAATGGTGTGAAAAGAGAATTTATATAGTCTAACAATCAGTTAAGTAGGTGCTATTTAGTGAATATCAAAAAAGAAGAAGATGTATTAAGAGTAATTGAAGAAGATGAATGAATGATGAATTTATTAAAAGCAGTTAGATCGTTGAATTTGCCTGATTGGTGGATTTGCGCAGGATTTATTCGTTCAAAAATTTGGGATGTAATTCACGGTTTTAGCATGAGAACACCTTTACCAGATGTAGATGTAATTTACTTTGATTCTACAAATATAAATGAAATTGATGAAAAGAAGATTGAAGAAAAACTTAAATTAATTATTCCAAATATACCATGGTCGGTAAAGAATCAAGCGAGGATGCATGTTATTAATAATATGCCTCCATATTCTTCTTCAACAGATGGTATTTCTAAGTTTCCTGAGACAGTTACAGCTATAGGTGTTAAATTAGATGATAACAATCGAATTTTATTAGCAGCTCCTTGGGGGATAAATGACGTTATAAATTTAACAGTCAAGCCTACACCTTATTATCAAGAAGCAAGTGAGCGAAATAAAATTTACGAAAGTAGAATGAAAAATAAGAATTGGAAATCAACTTGGAGTAGGCTGAGAGTGTATAGTAGGAATAACTCATGTTTAGGGCAATAAAATATAGTGGGATTTTTATTAAGGTTACTTTTAACTGAAGTGTACTTTATTGTTAAAATATCGACACAAATCATACACTTTTCATAGTGATGTAAAGGTATGAGG
>NZ_JBALMO010000324.1:6050-7086 GCF_036963345.1 Bacillus sp. JJ722 | reverse complement strand
ACGCTGCAAGAAGTGCAGTGGCCCAGATAAGAAATAACCTTCCTGCCTTGTGGCAGCAAAGATAGGCATATGACATTAAAAAACTTCTGGAAGATAGTGATAGAAAGGAGCCTATTTATGATGATGCTCTGCAATTGTTTTTAAAAAAAATTTCATCGAATTTGTCATATATGTATCTTTCCGTCGTATAAAGACGGTTGAAATAATACCGTATTTTTCAGGAATGGGATGACAATGAACCTTGCCTGTAGAAGAAAGATGTTCAACAGCAGATTGTGGTACAAGCGTAACTCCAAGTCCAATTGCAACACTGTTTAAAATTGTCTCTAATATGTTGAATTCCATGATTCTTTTTGGAAGTAATCCCTCATCTTTGAGCCAGCGTTCTAGCTTGGAACGATATCCGCATCCTTGATTAGAAACAAGGAGTGGAGTTGTTATAATTTCCTCTATTTGAAAAGTTTCATGTTGCGTAACAAGAACCAGTTTTTCAGTACAGACATCGTATTGTTCTAAAAGTGGATGCTTAATTGGTCCAGATATAAAAGCACCATCTAATTGGTGATCAGTTACCTCTTTGATGAGTTCTTCAGTTAAACCAGCTTGTAGTGATAAATCAACATTTGGATATCTCTTATAGTAAGACGCAAGAATGATTGGTAATGTACTCACTGTTTCAACTGTACCAATTTTTAATGCTCCAGCTGGCATATCACTATCTAAAAATACTTGTCTCAGTTCTTGGACCTCCTGCAAAATTTTATTAACGTATGAAAGCATTTTTCGACCTTCTGGGTTTAATGTCATTCCTTTTTTATGTCGATAAAAAAGCGGCGTTTTGAGTTCGTTTTCTAACAACTTTATACGGGCTGTAACATTGGATTGGACATATTTTAATTCCTTTGCTGCATTAGTAACGCTTCCGTGATTTGCAACACTTTGGAAAATTTGTAAGTCTCGTAGTTCCACTAAGCTTTCCCTCCTTGATATGAAATATCATTATAAATGATGTTTTATATCACTTTCAATCATTTTA
>NZ_JBALMO010000324.1:0-6019 GCF_036963345.1 Bacillus sp. JJ722 | reverse complement strand
TTTTTTATAATTCTCATTATGAAATTACTAGAAATTATAGAAAAATGAGGGATAACAATGAAAAAAGGTCAAATGATAATAGGTGCGATAGCATGTTTAATCGCAAGTATGTCCTGGGGAGCAATGTTTCCAGTCGCGGACCATGCACTACTGTACATAGATCCATTTTATTTTTCACTGATTAGATATGGAGCGGTAGCTATTTTATTAGTCATTTTATTATGGATGAAAGAAGGAAGGCAGGCTTTTCGTTTAGAAGGAAAAGGGAAGCTACTCGTCTTCTTCGGAACGATGGCATTTACTGTATACAATGTACTAGTTTTCTTTGGTCAAATGTTAATGGGGAAATCAGGCGTTATGGTAGCTTCTATTATGGAGGCGCTTATGCCGATGATTTCAATTATTATTTTATGGGGATTTAAACGTGTAAAACCGAAGAATTATATGATTATTAGCATGGTCATTGCTTTTGTTGGGGCTATCTTTGTAATTACAAAAGGTGATATGAGTTTCTTTCTTACACTGAAACATAATCTGTTTTCACTAGCATTTATTTTAATTGGTGTTATAGGATGGGTAATCTATACGATGGGCGGGCAATCATTTCGTGATTGGTCTACACTCCGCTATTCAACATTGACATGTGTTTTTGGTACAGTTGTCACAGGTATCATAACGATGATAGTCACAATGCAAGGATATGTGTCAGTACCAAGTATGGAAACGGTTTCTACTATTAAATATGATTTGTTATTTATGATAACATTACCAGGTTTTGTGGCATTGCTTAGTTGGAACTATGGCATAAAAATTTTATCATCCGTGAATGGAATTTTATTTATTAATTTCGTTCCAATCACTACATTGGTCATTATGATTATGCAAGGATATAATATTACAATTTTTGATGTAGTAGGAACACTGCTTGTTATAACAGCTCTCATACGAAATAACGTATATCAGCGCAAAGAACAAAACAAGAAACAGGAGAATTTACAAGAGGAACAGTTACGCAAAGCTGTCTAATACCAATGTCGTTTAAGGGAATTCTATGTTAGAAATTATATTGTTTTTCTTTGTGGCTGTAATTGCCTGAGAGCTGAGAGCTTATAGCAATTAATCGAAATAGTCAAAAATAATTGTACATCTGCACGGGTGAAAATGGATTCTACCTCCAGTTTTTCGATTACATTAAATAAGAGCATGTTTTGATCAATCTTTATTCAAAAAATGCTCTTTATACTTGTCTTTAAATCAAGGTTATTAGTAATGGTTTAATCAATCTTTATTTTAAAGCTACAAAAATAAAGAGTGTTCACTAGTCTGTCAGCTTAAACCTTATATAATTGGACGGTGCGTGATCGTGAGTGCTTTTTATCATTCCAGTACTGTTTTATAGAGTGATTTTTATGATTTAAAGTGTGAAGAAGATATTAATTAATGAATTAAAGATGCTCTTAAATCAATAACGTCATTTTCTAAATAGCATTTTAAACAGGATAACATATATACCCAGCCTTCTTTTTGTCCCATCATTTTGTTTACTACTTCAGGGTCTTCTTCTTTCAAACCTGATTCTTTAACTTCAATAATTGTATTATTTTTATCCAACTCTATTAGAGAAATGGTAACAACCGTTTCCTCATTGTGTTCCTCTCCCCAAGAAAAAACAATTTTCTTATTTTCCTTGACCTCTATCACATTTATTGCCCCTTCTGCGTCGTATTCATCATATTTTAGTGTTATCTTCTTGCCTTGTTCCCATCTTTCCGAACTAGATGAAAACCAAAAGTGGCCGATTTTCTCTGGATCTACTATTGATTCAAATACCTCATTAGCAGGCTTACGTATTTTCATTTTCGTAGTTACTTGTGTATTCATAGTAAAATCAACACCCTTTCTTGTTTTTCTTTATTTTATACTTTCTTTACTCTTAATGGAAAATTCTATATAGAACATAAGTTTTCTGTAACTTACCAGCCTTTTAGTTAAATAACTTTAACAAAAAAGGCATCAATCCATCTTGGATCAACGCCCTCTATAATTGAATATTGTTCGTGATGCGAGGCTATTGTTTAACATCTTACATATTTTTCATTTGAAACCAAGACTGCCTTTATCTACTTCCTTTTGAATACTTTCGTAAGCGTTTAGAAAACTACTTATTTTCTTGTCCCATTTGACTTCTACTGGACCTACTGCCAAGAAAAGTAATATGATTTCACACACAGTAGAAGGATTAGAACAGCTACATCATTTCTTAGATGCACAAGAAAGACTACTCATTAGCAGCCTGGCACTGCTAGTCATTTTTGAGACAGTAAGAATACATCTTATTATGCGACTTGTTGACGGTATTGTTTTATTTATAATGAGCCCTTCTTTATCACTAAATCAATCCGATGATAATGATCTTGTAGACATTAATAGTGTAGAAAAAGTTCAAATTTAGTAATTTGAAGGATTTCAATAACAAACAAATCACATTGTGAAAAAACAAATGAATTACTGTTATTTAAAAAAAGTATGAAAAACATACCCTTTTTTATACAAACTCATTTGAAATACACAGAGTTAAGTTAGAACGGTACACCAGTTATTTCGGCGCACGCGTCTGAAACCCATATGGTATAAAATAAGCTGCCATCAATAATATTCCAAGATAGCGGTTTATATTTTCTTTTAAGATACAAAAAGTCATGGAGTATCACCATGACTTTTTGTATCTCAATTGCGTGATAAAAGCTTCTTATCTAGTTTAGGTTTCAATCATGTTAGTCGATCCAACTGGTGTTGCAATAACTAGTTTGCTGGTTTTCCAGCATTCTTTGGCACCATTAGTATGATAGCGATGATAGAAAGCATACCGAATATAAAATTAACAATAAACCCACTAGTTGCTGCCAAATCAAGGCCACTGGTTGCACTGATCGAACCGTAAACAGCGCCTGAGATCGAAACACCAAAAGCTGAACCAAGTGAGCTCGCCATTTTGTAAACTCCTGCTGCCTCACCGCTCTTATTGAAAGGAGCATTCGAAACGGAAGTATCCATTGATGGTGTCGCATAGATGCCTAGACCAATACCACATAAAACAAATCCAATGAAAACAACGATGGTATAAGCCAGACCTGGCAAGAATGTAAGCCCCATGAGTGATACACCAGCGGTTGTGATAACGGCTCCCCAGAGCATTGGTACCTTCCCGCCAACCCTTTGCAGAATTTTCTCCCCAACACGAATCATTGTCAAGACAGCTACTAAATAACCGACGGATAACATACCTGATTGGAAAGCGGTAAACCCACGACCTACTTGAACATACGTATTCGCGACTACAAGTGTTCCCACTACTGCATTTAACAAAAAGTTAGAATATGTAGCACCTGCATACGGTTTGTTTTTGAACAAAGAGAAATCTATTTGCGAGATATCTTTTTTCGTTTCCACTTTAACGAAAATGATAAAGCCAATGATGGCAACCGCCGCGGAGCCTAATGTAAGAGGGCTTGTCCAACCCCAATCTGATCCACGAGTAATGAAGAGATTTAATGCCAGCATGGTAATGATGAAAATCACCAATCCGGTATAATCGAATTTAAAAGCACCTTTTGATTCTGCTTTGCTTTCTGGAGTATCTTTGAGCAAGACCATTGCAAGGATTGCAATGATAATAGAAAGGACAAAAATCCATCTCCAGCCCATGTACGTCGCAATGAACCCACCGGCAAGAGAACAAATCCCTGATCCGCCCCAAGAACAGGAATGCTGCCCCGTTTGTCCAATAAGGACTTCAGTAAAAAAAGCGTTAATTTAAGAACAGTTCTTCACAAACCTACCTAACAAAGCTATATTTTTATTTGACTTCATTGATATTAAGTTAATGACATTGATAGAGAAGTGATTTTTTATAGTATAATGGAATAAAAAGTTAGGAGCTGAGTGTGCGATGATTAAAGGGAAATATGAGCTTGTTAGTGAAGAACAGTTGAAAAAGTATGCAGAGCTTGCTGTACGAGCGGGTGTAAATGTGCAAAAGAATCAATTAGTGATTATTCATAGTGACATAGAAAATGTTACGTTTGCACGTCTAATCCAAACAGCAGCCTATGAGGCGGGAGCTTCAAATGTGGTTATGGATTGGACAGATGAACAGTCTACCAAAGAATTTTATTTACATGCAGCAGATGATGCCATCGATCACTTTCCCGACTGGCAAGCTGCCCGCTTTAAGGAGTGGGACGATGCGGGTGCTGCTTACATCCATATTATTTCTGAAAACTTAGATGTCTTTAAGGAGGTTTCCCCAGAACGGATGAGCCGCTTCCAAAAGGCCTCTCGCACCAAGTTGAAGGCTTATTACGCAAAGATTAGATCCCACGAGGTACGCTGGTGTCTTCTAGCTGTCCCGTACTTTGCATGGGCAACTAAAGTATTTCCCCACCTAAGTAAAGAAGAAGCCCTGCAATCATTATGGCAATTAATCTTACAAGGAGCTCGGGCAGATGGAAAAAATCCTATAAAAGACTGGGAAAATCATGACAGAGCCTTCGAGTCTCGGAAAAAAATCCTAAACGACAGCCAGTTTGAAACCCTGCATTTTACGAATAGCCGAGGAACTGATTTATTAGTCGGCATGCCTAAAAATCACCTCTATATCGGCGGGGGTGTTATAGATAAAAAGGGAATACCGTTCTTTCCGAACATTCCCACGGAAGAAATATTTTCCGCTCCACATAAAAATAAGGTAAATGGCAAACTAGTAGCCACTAAACCGCTTATCTATGGGGGAAGTGTCATCGATGATTTTTACCTAACCTTTAAAGATGGACGGATTACTGACTATTATGCCGCCACTGGGCAAGAAGCGTTACAAAGTCTCATCGAAACAGACGAAGGTTCACATTATCTAGGAGAAATTGCCTTGGTCTCTAACAATTCTCCTCTTTCTCAGGCAGATACTCTCTTTTACAACACCTTGTTTGATGAAAATACGGCCTGCCATATTGGAATCGGAAACGCCTCCCCTTCTAACCTTCCAAATGGCAGCAACCTATCGGAGGAAGAGTTGAAGGAAGCAGGCCTTAATACTTCACTCCTGTTAGTCAATGTAACCTTTGGTACCGAAGATATGAAAGTAGTGGGTATTAAAGAAGATGGAACTGAAGTCCTACTAATCAAGGATGGGGATTTCCAATTCTAATTTGGCTACTCCTTAAAAACAGAGGAAATTGATTTCTGATGGCTTATACTTAGTTCTATTCAAATTAAATCCCTCATAGCAGCAATGTCATTAACTTAATATCAAAGAACAACTTAGGAAGATGATATACTCTACTTTCCGGACTGGGATATATGTGGAAGAGTGGACAGAATTAACTTGCATGTAACTTGCAAAAGCGTTTATTTTCGCCTTCTTAGATCAGAGATATATGTGGGAGAATGGGCAGGATTAACTTGCATGTGACTTACAGAAAGGGATCAATTTTACTCTAAAGATAGAAAAAGTGATAATATCAAGGTTTATCAACAGGTAATTTTATTTATATTTCTTCCTGTTTGTATATTGAATTATAAGAAGGCTCTTGTTACATGTAACGCATCCTGTCACACGCTAATTGATTTCACTTTGTTTTATTTAATATCATACATGATTTGAAAGTTAAAAAGTGCTGATAAATAAGGGCGTGTTGATTTTACTTTACTTTAAATTACCTATCTTCCAAAAGAACGTAAAAAATACGGTTTTAAATAACAGTTTCGTTGACAACTCACTAAAATCCATATCAACGAACTTAATTTTTCACCACATAAAGATCTTACTTTTCTAACCTATCAAGTTAAAGTGATGGTATTTTGTTTAAAACTTGGCAATTTTATAAGAACTCAGATTAATGTTCTATCTATATATCTATAATAAAGATTCCCCTTACGGCAAAGTCAATAATTTTAGTAGCCCACTATTGAGCAAACCTGCCCCGTTAGCTGCATTACTTCAATAAAAGAAGCTGATCACAGC
>NZ_JBALMO010000323.1:0-3584 GCF_036963345.1 Bacillus sp. JJ722 | reverse complement strand
TAACAATTAAAGATTTGTCTGAGTTCTGATTATAAATGCTATTTATTTTAATTGGATTTAGAAAAATATACTTTTTTTCACCTATCATAGATAGTTCTGAATCAAAGAGACTATCTATTCCAACCTTATATCCCTTTTTCTCTATATAGTCTCCAGAGAGCAATAACCAACTACCTTTAATTTTAAGTGCAAAATAAAGCTCAGCACTTATTAGATTAGCAAAATTCTTTTTCTCCTGAAACAATTTAGATGATATTTTCCAACGCTCTTTTCCCGTAGATTTAACCTCTATTGCTAGTCTTTTACCATCCTTAAGAATAAATAAATAATCGGTAGTAACTGTATTAGTTAGTTTAGACACGCCCTCTTCAAAGGCTATAACATCTTCTATTTTACCCAGAACAAAGCATCGTAGTAAAAACTCATATTCAGCTTCTTTTCCCTCTTGTCTTCTAGTAAGATCTTCATCTTTTAAATTAAGCATTTCAGCCACTTTTTCTCTTTGATTTTCATTTAAAAATGATTTAATACTATGATATGATTTTATCTTTTCCATCGGTGTATTTGTCACAATAATCTCGCCCTTCCACTATACTCGCTAATAAACTGTGGTTCCCACTATCCTCCTCTTTTTTCAACATAATATGGGCTGCCTGTTTAGCATAGTTGCTTTTATATCCAGCTTCTTCATAAGCCTTTGCAGCATTGAAATGTTTTAGATAGTTCGTACAAAAAAGTTTTTCTTTAGGTGTTAATGTATCATCATCAATTAATTCTTCTTCAGATTCAGTTAATTTCTTTTCCTCTTCCATAGTTTTAACCTCCTTAATTTATTTACAAAACACAATCTCGTTTTCAAATGGTGTTTTATTACAGATACCCATTAAATGACCTAATCCCTCCATCAGCTTCCATAATTGCATTTTGGTATATCCTTCATTATCTACTGTAACCTGAAATTCACCTGAACCTTTACCACCTCTGCATTTGATGTACTCATTCAACTCGTCATGTTGTCTTTTTAGTTCAGATATACCTTCTTTAGTTAGTTTTACCTTCACATAATTATTAATGTTAAATTTAGTATCTATAGGATTGATATTTAGTTCAGATTCATTTTTCACCATACTAAAATCAATACAGATACTTTCAATTAACGCATTTGTATAAATATCTCTTTTATCAAAATCTAAAGAGTCTACGTTAACCAAAAGTGTATTTAAAAACTGTATCTTTAACTCAATCAATTTTTCTTTTTCCATTTATCTATCCCCTCCAATTCAATCCCAAAAAAAGAACGCTATATAAGCGTCCTCATTCTCGGTTCTTCCAAGTTAATATTCTAACTAATATGTTACTTCTCATCCCCAGCTAAGAAAGATGGTATTTCAAAATCAACTTCTTTTTTCTTTGCATTTAATTGTTGAGCAATCCTATAATCTTCTAAAATACACTGATTTATTAAATCATCATCTAGACCAAGTTCTTTTAAATACGCATAAAGTAAAGCAACTTTTAACTTGGTTCTCATTGAAATTAATTGTTTAAAATCAAATAAATTATCTGGCTTTTTTCCATAATGAGTATAATAATCCCTATTATCTGTTATATCTTTAGCGAACTTACTAAGTTTTCCACCTGCTAATACTAATACCCTTAATTCTTCAGGCAACATTCTAATAACATCTTTAATTCTTTTTTGAAAACCATATTGATTAGCATGTTTTAGAGTACTTTTGAGTTTATCTTTCAATGACTGTATAATACGATCCTCAACCGATGTAATCATAATTTCAACAATTTGCTTATAGTCATTTTCATCAATAAAATAACCCTTTTCTAATACAGTATCTCGATGGTAACTTTCTAACGCCTTAGCTTGTCTCAAAAAAATGTCTTCTAGTGTCATTAAGTTGGAATCTATAATAGTCGAAACAAATACTTGCAAAGATGATTCACATTTTATTTCAAACCATTTATTAAGTACATCATTTAAAATAGTTTCAATTTTAGGTAAAGAAACATGGTATTGTTGAATAATATCAATTTTTTCTTTTCGGTAATTTGGATGTGGTATGAAATAAACATATTTACTAAGAGAAGGGTATACTTCTTGCCAACCCATCGATTCAATAAATACGGGTTTACCCATTAAAATACAGAATAAATGTTTCAATTTATTTGCCACTTCTATAAATTAATCAAGTGTGCGTTTATTCTCCGTTGTGATGATAATCCCTGTTGTATAATCAAGAGATGGTTTATAATTTTCATACCTACTTATTATAGAATATGTTGATTCAATAGTTGCATCAATTGATTTTACATACTCTTTGAATGTTTCAACATAATTTAATTTAATTCCATCTTCATCACTACTTTTAAATAGTTGATAATCTAACCATAAATCGAGATTAGTAAATTCCAATTGCATATTATTTATTTGCAACTCTTCAATATTATTAGAATGTGTTCCTATTATCATCCTATTAAATCTCAAAACTGAAGTAGTTATGTGACCACCTTGCGTATTTTGCTGAATTCCATTGATTAAAGTAACAGGCCCTTTTTTACATTCACCTAAAATAATAGAATAATGAGGGCGTTTATTTTTAAGCAAATTAGAAATTTCATCCCAGCTACTTAAACCATTCATCGAACCAATTAACTCTAATGTTATACCGTCTTTATTGAAGATCAAAGTTCCAGATATTTTATTCTCTTCATTTCCGGGTAACCACCAATGTCCAGCATATTCAAACTCATCATAAATACCTAACTGTTTTACCAATACGCTCACTCCAATAGTTAGAATAATATATATATTCTACCATTGAATTTTATTAAGTATTGAACTTTTGATTTAATCACATATAATAAATTAACCAAAATAAAAACACCCACATAACGTGAGTGCTTCATTGATGATTATTGTACCAAATTTAATTCGTAGATATCTGTTATAGCTCCCTTTACGATGTAAGATAATGCATCCACAATAGATACAATGTCTTTCTCGAACTGCAATAAGTCACTATCACAATTTGTGTGACTCAATTGATTTCTAAGCCAAGTATATTCCGTTTCCATTACAACCCCTTTATATCTAGGGTTGGTGCTTCTATATTCTTTAACATCAAATTTTACTGATTTTATATAATCATCAATTTGTTTTTGACTACCTTTTAAATCAGCTATAAGACTGTATAAAAACATAAACCTTACAATTGAATCTTCATTATTTTCAATTTGATAATAAAGTTTAAAATGAACACAACTATTCAATTTCTTAATAAACACTTGATTATTTAAATGCTTTTCAATTTTTTTCTTAGCCCCATCAATTAACACTACTCCAGCGTTTCTTCTTATATACATTGTACTATTTAAATGAGTAGTAGTATTACCTCTAGGAGTAATGTGGTAACTATCTAACTCTATATCATCAAATACAGCATTATAGTGAAAAAAGCTAATGGTCATAAAATCATGTAATACTTTTTTTACATATTCCAGACCAAGAAATTCATCTTCGATATCATTTAAATCAAAATAAATCTCCCATTTTTCTCCATATTTGCTTT
>NZ_JBALMO010000322.1:0-6857 GCF_036963345.1 Bacillus sp. JJ722 | reverse complement strand
GAATGTGGATGTATGGAATATGGAGATGGTATCGTGAAAAATCATTTATTTTAAAAATATCGATAGGCTTCTTACTAGGTATATGTATAGGTTTGATTTTTGGTCCATCAGCACAAGTGTTGGAACCATTGGGTACCATTTTCTTAAATCTACTAAAAATGGCAGTTGTTCCACTTATTTTACTTACTGTAATTGTATCTATTAATAATACAAATCCAAAGGAATTGGGTCGAATAGGAGTTAAAATATTTCCATACTTTATCATAACAACTGCTCTGGCAGTCATTTTAGGTATTGGAATAGCTGAACTTATGAATCCTGGTTCAGGATTGAAGATGCCTCAAAACACAGATATGGAGGTGCCAGAAGCTCCCTCTATGATTGATGTATTGTTACAAGTCATTCCAACCAATATTTTTGCAGCCCTTGCTAATGGCGATGTATTAAGTATTGTCTTTTTAGCTCTTATTGTAGGTTTTGCTATTTCCTACATGAGACATTCAGTTGAATCTCAAATGAAAGAGTGGGGCAGTCTTTTATTAAAATTTGCAGAAGCAGGAAGTGAAGTTATTTTCCGCATTCTGAGTGGAATCTTACAGTATGCACCAATTGGTGTCCTTGGGATTACTGCGACAACTATAGGCAATCAAGGTTTTGACACCTTAATTGCGCTTAGTAAGTATGTAATTGCTTCTTATGTAGGTGTAGGTGTGCAAATGTTTATCATCTTCCCAATCATACTCCTCTTGTTTAAAGTTCCCGTTATAAAATTCTTTAAAAATACACGTGAAGCTATTATTACGGCGTTCGTTACATCTAGTAGTTTAGCGACACTTCCAGTTACACTCAAAAGTGCACAAAAAGCAGGGATTAGTGATAAAGTAGCTAATTTTACTCTACCAGTAGGAGCTACTGTAAATATGAACGGTTCTGCAATACACTTTGGTGTAGGTGTCGTTTTTGCAGCAAATATTATGGGATATGATTTAAGTATTGGCGCCATTATTGGCATTATCCTAGCAGGAACATTAGCCTCTATTGGAACAGCTGGAGTTCCTGGAGCTGGATTAATAGGAATGTCTATTGTTTTTACTCAAGCAGGGCTACCAATTGAAATAGTCGGACTCACAGCAGGTGTAAATGTTATAACCGATATGATCTTTACAACATGTAATGTGACAGGCGATATTGTTGGTGCTGCTGTAGTGGATCAATCGGAAAAGAAACACGATGAGACATCTTTTAATGCTAACGAAATAACTCATAAGAGTGTCACGGAATAATTACTTCCTAATCATAATAAAAAAGATCAATCTCGATATATCAATGAGATTGATCTTTTTTATAGTATGCAAGAAAAAAAGATTCTTTATTTACGAATTACTGACTAAGGGTTCGAAAATAGTTTTTTAATCGCTCACCAGCCTCAATTAATCTTTCCACTGGAACGGATAGTGAAATACGGAAATAGCCTTCTCCTTCTTCACCAAAAACAGATCCTGGCGTGACAACAATCCCAGCCTCTTGTAGTAATGTTTCAGCAAAATCGATAGAAGTAAACCCATGAGGCACTTCAGCCCATATAAAGAAACTTCCTCGGGGAACTTTTGCATGGATGCCTATTTCATTTAGCGTTTCAATCACTTTAATCATACGCTCTTTATAGATTTCATTTTGTTGACTGATGAAGCTTTGATCACTTGTTAAAGCAAACGCAGCAGCTTTTTGGATAGGGATAAATTGTCCCGTGTCGGTATTGTTTTTTATAACGGATAGCGCTTCAATCATGGAGCGGTTTCCTACTACATAGCCAATTCTCCAGCCAGTCATATTATATGTCTTTGAGAAAGAACCAAATTCAACGGCTATTTCTTTTGCACCTTCTGCTTGCAGAATACTAGGGGCTGTGTAGTTATCAAAAGTAATCATATTATATGCAAAATCATGCGCTACAGGAATGCGGTGTTTGGTTGCAAATTGGATTATTTTTTGAAAAAAAGTTTCATCAACTGTTGCTGCTGTAGGATTCCCAGGATAGTTCAGTAGCATTAGCTTAGCTTGTTCAAGAATATTAGCTGGAATAACCTTTAAATCAGGTTTGAAATCGAGTGTCTTTTTTAAAGGCATATTATAAGGAACACCATTTGCTAACTGAATGGCTGTACGGTATACACCGTAACCAGGATCAGGTGTTAACACAATATCTTCTGGATCAATCATGGCAGGAATTAAATGTGCGATTCCCTCTTTCGAACCAATTAAAATTAATACTTCAGTTTCTGGATCAAGCTCTACTCCGTATTGACGCATATAAAATTGAGAAATGGCTGTTCGTAATTCCGGTATTCCACTATAATTGGGATACTTTAAATTAGCTGGGTTATCTAACTCTTCTTTTAATTTATTGATGATGTGTAGGGGTGTTGAGAAATCCGGGTCTCCTATGCCAAGATCAATAATATCTACACCTTTCTTTCGCAGTTCAGCTTTCTTTTTATTAATAGTTGAAAAAACATAAGGGGGTATTTGAGAAATTCGTTTCGAATGAAATACCATTATTATTCGCTCCTTTAATTTTTGTTAGATAATGTAAGAAAAGCCTTTCGAATAAGTGATTGAAAGGCTTCGTTATTGCATCATTAAGCATTTGTTTTTTGAACTTTTGCTTGATTAACAGAAAGAATTTCCGGATTTGATAATACTTCAATAAGAGTTGTTTTGTTAGAGTCCATCGCTCGCTGTAATGCCGGAATAAAATCTTCGTTCTTTGTAACTCGCTCACCGTTACACCCAAAGATTTCAGCAAGTTTCGAAAAGTTAGGATTTGTTAATTCAGTTCCTACTATACGATTTGGAAAATGCTTCTCTTGGTGAGCACGAATTGTACCGTATAAATTATTATTTACCACAATAGCTATAACGGGGATGTTATAGTGAATAGACGTTGCCAGTTCTTGCAAGGTCATCATAAATCCACCGTCTCCTGAAAACGAAATAACAGACTGATTAGGGCATGCAAGCTTTGCTCCAAGTGCAGCCGGGAAGCCATATCCCATCGCTCCAGAGGTGGGACCGATATAGGTCTTAGGTTGTTCAAATCGGTAATACTTCGAGAGCCATCCAAAAAAGTTACCAGCATCGCTTGTAATGATTGCATTCTTTGGAATGTGATGAGCGAAGTCGTGAATCATTCCTTCTAAATCAACATATTCTTCGGAATATGTTTTTTCTGGGGTGGAAAACGCTAGGTAACTGTTATGAAGTTGCCTAACAGTGTCCACTCGATTTGGAATAGTATCACACTTTGAAACGATTTCGTTTAAGCTCTTTAGAAACGCGTGAGCGTCCGATACAATGGGAAGAGAAGCCGCATATACTTTTCCGATTGTTTCCGGAGAAATATCAATATGTATTAAATCGACTCCAGGCTTTAAGAGTGAATAATCTTGAGTGGAGACTTGGGAAAATCTCGTACCAAGTGCAATTACTAAATCGGCTTCGTAAATATAGTCAAGTAAATCTTTGCTTGTACCGAATCCTAACCAACCAGCATAGGATGGGTGATGATTTGGGAAAGAATCATATCTTCGAAAAGCTGTTGCAACTGGTAAAGAGAGCTTCTCAGCTAGTTCTGCTAATAAATGAGTAGAGTGAGAAGCAGTTACTCCTCCACCTGCAATAACGATTGGTCGTTTTGCTAGTGTAATCTTTTGCAGTGCTACTTTGATCTGTTCTTTGTTAGCTTCGAGTGTAGTTGTTTGTGTTATGTGGTAATGAGTTTGTGGGTTTTGTACTATATCTTCAAGCATATCGTGAGGTAAGGATACGACGACTGGACCAGGTCTTCCTGATGTTGCAATATGAAAGGCTCGATTTACTAATTCGGGGATACGGTTCGCATCCTGAATTTCCACTGTCCACTTGCAGATATGACCAAAGAACGCAGCTAAATCAACTTCTTGAAAGGCTTCTTTTCCTATGTATTCACGTTCAACCTGTCCGAGAAAAGCAACTACAGGTGTTGAATCTTGCATAGCGGTATGAAGTCCAATTGAAAGATTTGTCGCCCCTACACCTCGAGTAGCCATACATACTCCCACTTTTCCAGATGCTTTTGCATAGGCTTCAGCCATAAAAGCGGCTCCACCTTCATGACGAGTAGAAATGAGCTCAATACTTTCATGATTATAAAGACCATCTAATACACTAAGGTAACTTTCGCCTGGCACACAAAACACTTTGTCTATCTTTGCTTTCTCTAATGCTTCTACAATTAAATGTCCGCCTAATTTACTCAATTTGATCGCCCCTTACCTTATTTCAATTATTGAAATGCTATTTCATTTTATGATATTATGATGGTAACATATAAAAAACATAAGGGCAATTAATTTTCAGAACATTCAGTTTGTTGATAGTGCTTATAATCAGTAAGTGTAGGATTAAGTCATATGTATTATAGAGATTGGGGGAATTATAATGAATCAAAGTGTAGTTAAGGCACTATCATTATTGGATTATTTTTCAAGAGAAAAAAAAGAGTGGACTCTTGCAGAATTAGCAGAAAAGTCTAGTCTAACAAAGCCAACAGCTTATCGATTACTTTCTTCATTAGAAGAATGTGGTTTTTTAACTAAAGTGAAAAATAATAATCAGGATGTACGTTATCGATTAGGATTAAAATTGCTGGATTTGGGCAGTCTTGTTGCGGAGCAATTCGAGCTTCGTGAACTAGCATTACCTTTAATGAGAGAGTTGTGTGCTGATATTAATGAAGTAGTTCACTTAGTTGTATTAGATAAGGATGAAGCTGTGTATATCGAAAAGGTCGAAACGAACCACGCGATTCGTTTATATACGCGTATCGGAAAACGATCTGAACTTTACATAGGGTCAGGACCGAAACTGTTATTGGCTTATTTGTCTGAAATTGAAAGACAAGAACTTATAGAAAAAATGACCTTTAAAAAGTTAACCGAACAGACAATTGACAATGAGGAAGTTTTGCAAGAGGAAATTTTGAAAATTAGAGAGCTTGGTTATGCACTAAGTAGAGGAGAACAAGATAGGGAAACCGTCGGAATTTCGTACCCAATTTATAATCATAAAAAAGAAGTGGTTGCCGCATTAAACGTCAGTGGTCCAGAATTAAGAATTGATGATCAGTTCCTAGAAGTATTGAAAGATAAAACGAAGAGAATGGCAAAGCGTATATCCATGGAGTTAGGCTATACAATAGTCTAGTATTTGGAAAAGCTCATGAAATTTAGTGTCTTCTTGGTTTATTCTATGAAGAGGCACCTAAGACTTATTTATTAATAAGCAATAGTTGCCTCATTTAATACTTAACAATCATGGAGCAGACTCTTCCTTTTCTTTAAGCGTTTTTTTTTATAAAAGACTTGCAATTGACGTTACGTCACCTTTTATAATGAAATCCGACAGGAGGGATAGAGAATGAAGAAACAATTGTTAGTTCTAGTCGCTATGTTTGCGATGCTGGTTTTAAATGGATGTTCGGGAGATGATGGGGAAAGCAGTGATATTCAAAGAGCATCCCTAAATGATATAAATACCATTTATATCAATCATGGGAGCACTAGTGTAAATGTAGAGTCAGCTGATATCGATGAATTAGAAGCGTACGTCCTTTTATATGGCAATAAGTCAGGTGTTGTAATGGATAAGGAGGCACGAAAAGTATCAATTGAACAAAAAAAAGATTTTACCCGTCTAATCAAAGTCGGTAAGAAGCCCCGAATAGAAGTACGAGTACCATCTGATTTCAAAGGAGAAATTATAGTCGAGGGAACTTCCGGTAATGTTGTAGGTACGGATTTACAAACACACAATCTGCAAATCAACGGAAAAAGTGGCAACGTAAAGCTTAATTATCTTGAATTTCATAGTGATTTATATGTTACCACAAAGAGTGGAAATGTAGATGTTTCATTAAATGAGGACAAACCAAATGCCGCAATTCATCTCAAAACTAATAGTGGGGGACAATCAGTCAGTCTTCCGTTAGCAGATTTGGAACAAGAAGAAAAAGAAACAAAAGGCACATCTGGAAAAGGGGATTACGAAGTAAAATTAATAAGCACTTCAGGAAATATATTATTGAATTAATATAGGTACTATTCTAATAAACTGCTATTATCAAGAGATTGTACATTTTTATTCATACTATTTTGAAACTTCTTACTTCCATGACAGGAAGACTACACGAAGAGATAATACTAACTACCAAAATATAGGGAATGAAGTATGAAGTGTCAAATAGTAAACGATAAAGTTTTTGAAAAGAGTTATAATCTATATTTTATATAATATATCTCTTTTTTTAACATCCATATAGAAGGTTTGTTGTATTGATTGAAATTATATGTTCGGAAACCTGTAAGAATTAACTATCCAATCGTTAATGGGCATAATTCCTAAATTTGATTTCATGTGAGTTATGTTTTGAACATAGTAGTATCTAAAGATAAACAAACCTGTTCCCCTGCTGGTTATTTACAAAACTACACGTATCTAAAGTTCATTTTAAAGGCGTTTTTTTATTGATTAATTAATTTATAAAAAAAAGTTCTAATTAAACTATGTTCTAAATTAACAATAGTCATTTGAAATATAGTATATAAGATACATTCTGTAACAAAAGAATATAGAAGTAAATTACCTGCTAATCTCGTATTAATTGGATGTCTCATTCTTTTTGCATTCTTAGGCATTAATGAACTAGTCAAGATCTTCATGTAAAGAAAAGTTAGCTTGATTCTGAATTTGTTATATTAGTAATAATTGTTCGAATAAAAAAAGAAGAAATAAACGTATCTTTTAATTGACATTTATTT
>NZ_JBALMO010000321.1:0-6323 GCF_036963345.1 Bacillus sp. JJ722 | reverse complement strand
GAGCTCAGGGTCCTCAAGGAAATACTGGAGCAACAGGAACATCAGACTTTGCAGATTTTTTTGCGTTGATGCCTCCTGATAATGCAGCAACAGTTGCTCCAAATACAGATGTAAGTTTTCCGCAAGATGGACCTACTAGTGGGGCTTCTATTACCCGTACAGGTCCCAGTACATTTAACTTGTCTGCAATTGGCACTTATCAGATCTTGTTTCAGGTGAGTGTGACAGAACCAGGCCAATTGATTTTAACTCTCAATGACAATGACTTAGCCCCTACGGTGGTAGGACGAGCAACCGGTACTTCTCAGATAGTAGGAATGGCTCTTGTGCAAACGACAGTCATAAATACTATACTCACTGTACGAAATCCTGCTGGTAATCTCACGGCGTTAACTATCACTCCTATCGCTGGGGGAACAAGGTCTGTGTCAGCACACCTTATTATCACGAGACTCCAATAGTTATAATAGAAAGACATACTCTATAATTTTTGTGTTTCTATATTCCTTGAAAAATATAATATTTTTACCATAAAAGTTATAATTCTATTAATCCCTATTCATGAATCAGTTCCTGGGCGTGCCCGGGATAGACTATGACACTGGGGAGGTGGGTTTATGGAGTTCCACTTTAAAATCTCCTACAAAGCGTTGAAGATACTCACAGGATTTGCTTTGGCAATTATCGCTTTCTTCCTCTAGGGGAGGAAGGCGTTTTTGTTTTGTTATAACTCATTACTTTCTTCCTCCCCTATTTCATAAAATCGCGTTCAATCTCTTCAACAAAAGAAATTGCCCTTTTAAAACGTTTTATGATGTGCTCTAGTTCATCATTGTCATTTAAAATTTCATCTGTTCTTTCTACAAAATACTTCCCACTGAAACTAACCTTTCCTGTATCTTTGTTTAACCATAAAAAAGCTGAATCAGATTCATCTACAACAACCAATTGATCTTTGAATACTTCATGCTCTTTAAATTTCAAATTATATGCGTCGTGCTTTGTTTCATAGTAAGTACCCATCTTTTTTCCTCCCTTATAAAACCTCAAATTCTAGTTTGTTTTTCCGTTCTTGAATATACCTTGAACGAGCTTCCTTAGGAGAAATGGGATAAATCGGTTTCCCTGTCATTTCAACTTTGATATTAGTGCTTTTAACAGATATATCAGTCCATTCAAGAATTTTATAAAATTCTCCTCGTATAGGAGCTACCTTCCCAAGATAAAAACTTCTCCATCTATCATCATCGTATTTCATAGAGGTGATCAAGAGGACTTCGTTTCCCGGATTAATAGTACGATTCGAAATTGTGTAATCCAGCTTAGTTAGATTTTTACATATATAATTAACACGAATTCCTTCAGGTTCAACACTAAACCGTTCAATACCGATTAGTAGATGTGGTGTTCCATGAACATCAACAGTCTCACCAATTTTTCTTATCCGCTTAAAAAATTATAGTATATGGACAATCCACGGATAAGATCCATGCTTTTTTCACCCATTATTCTTCTCCCTCAATACTTTTTAGGAAACATAATACAAATTCTATTTATCTAGAAATCCGCTCTTCACAAAGATGTTTCGAAAAGCCCGATTTAAACGCGCTCTTTTGCTTCGCTTTAATGCTTTATTCATTCGTCTTCTTGCTTTAGCCTTATTTGCCATAGCAACATATCTCCTTTCATAGACTAAATCCGTCCACTGCCTCGTCTATGATGTCTTGATTTATTCCGATATATCGCATAGTAACACTTGGAGAAGAGTGATTAAAAATCTCCTGAAGTATGGCTATATCCTTGTATTTTTGATAGAAATGATAACCAAACGTCTTTCTAAGAGTGTGTGTACCAATTTCCAATATACCTACTTCTATTGCTGCTTTATTTAATATTTTCCAAGCTTGTACTCTTTTTATTGCCTGCTGCCCTCGTAATGATTTAAATAAGTAATCATCTTCATGTAATTGTTGAATATACTCCCTAATATGATCTTGAAGTTCCTTGTTAATTTTGAACCGTTTATATTTTCCTGTCTTCTTTTCATTAAGAATCAGATGAGATTTCTCTTTGACATCCGATACTGTCAAACTGAGAAGATCACTTATTCTTAATCCAGTATTGATACCCATGACAAACAAAAAATAGTTACGGTAATGCTGTTTCATTAACATTTCTTTCATTTCTGCGATTTTCTTTAGATCACGTATAGGTTGAACTGTTTTCAACTAATAGTCATCCCCTTGTTGTTTGCTACTTATCTTATGATTAGGACTTTGCTTTACTTTTTCTATATAAGCCAAGATTAGTAAGTTCTTGTTTTTTCCTTTGTTTCCAGCTGACTAAGGTGCTAACACTTGTTTTTAACTTTTCAGCAACTGCAACATCTGTTAAACCTTGATCTCTCAAATTCTTGTACTTTTCGATTTCAAGCGAAAATTTATTCGTTTTTCTAGGTCCCCAGATTTGATTACCTAAATTACATAGATCATGATAAACATCACACTTATTACATACTTCACTACTCGAATTTCTCTTATATAAGGTGGAGTAAAATTCACACTCTCTACAAACGTCTAAAAGTTCACAGATTTTTAAACTATTATTTTTTTCGCTCATCACTACACCAATATTTATCAAGAGAATGCTTTGGATTTTCCTTTTCGCACATAGCACTGATATACATTCGTTCTAAATCAGCTAATGTTTCGTAACCAGTTAATTCTTTAAAACCTAAATCACATAAACGATGCTGCAAGTAGCTTCTACGTTCATCAACAGCATTCTTTAATAGCAAATCAACCACTCACTTTCTACTTTTTATATTTTTCTTTCAATTTCGCTTGTAGTTGAGCTCTCCGTTTTTCAAACTCAGGATCATGAGTTTGACTCTCTTCTATTTGAGGATTTTTAATATATTCTGGAATGATCTCTTCTCGTTTTGGGAGGTAATTTAAATTTTTTTGTTTGCTCTTCTGTTCCTCAAAAGCAAGTTGTTGTGCTTTTACATCTGCTAATGTATATAGTTTCTGTTCATGCCATCTTTTTAAAATAGCTTCTACATAACTAAATGTCTTTTTACCGTTTCCCACTGCTAGTTTCATAGCTTCTATAACTAAATCCGTTGATAAATCATCACACCACATGTGAATCTTTTCAGAAATAAAAGATCCTATTGTGCCAAATCCATTACTTTCATAAAAATGAACAATATGAGTGAAATTTATTTCATCGACTACTACATTATTGTTATTGTTATTATTATTCTTATTATTATTCTTATTATTATTGTCCACCTGCCGTGGTACGATTCCTTGACGAGTCGTGGACGAATCAATAATACCTTTTGAAGAAAGAAATTCTATGAAAATGTTTTTTATGTTTTTCTGTTTAATATGATTAAAAATTGGTAAAAGTAAAGAATAATTTTTAACTAAATTCAATTCTTTTTTTATTAAATCTTCTATAGGTTTTCCAGCTCGCCCTAAGTTGTATTTGCCCCAGTTCAAAATTGCTATTTCACGCGTACTATCATCATAAGTAACTAATTCATGGTGATCTGTAAACCTCTGTAATAATGCTGCAATACTTTCTTGGGAGTAACCCATTTCAAAAGCAATTTGCTTCTTTGTAATTTGATATACACCGATTTGTCGAGTATGAGGATTAGTTAGAAGATATAAATAAAAGTACTTATCCTCCGGTGTAAACTCTTCTTGAACCTTAACGTCATTCCAAAAAGTCGTATGGACTTGTCTGAAAATCGTCATTTTAGTCCTCCTAACGAATATTTCTGTAACCAATAGTCAACTTACGGTATATAATTGGCTACATAAATCTATTATTAAGGACTGACACGGCAATGTCAGTTTTTTCTTTTTATACAAGTGGCCTCCATGCTTTTACCCAAGCCATAGCCTCATCAAAATCTTTTCTTCTCACAAAGATATACTTTGGAGCTAGAAAAGCCCTTCTTAAATGGCTGTGAAGCTGTGAATAAAGCTCTCGTGTTGTAAGCTCATAGTCTTCTTTAATACTTTCCACTCGGACTTTAATTTGATGATGTAATGCCGTTTGTTGTCCATGATTTAAAGTAAGTTCATCATTAACTTGTTGTTTAATAAATTGAATATCGTTTTTCATGGATGACACTTCTTCTGCTGTTTTAATAGACATTTTCATAGATGCAATTAATTGCTCTTGCTCAGATAAAACTTTTACTTTGCTAAAATACGAATCAACCAGTTTTTCGTATACTGACCAGGCTGCATCAGTATTAAGTGATTTAGCATGTAGAAAAGCACCTTTCTCAGTCCAAAGATACAATACCGAGGAATATTTAAGGCTGGCGTCAAATTGACGTGAACCTTTAAATGCTTTCAATTCTTCACCAGTAAGAGCAAAATAATGTTTACCTTGAATATATCTTTCAGCATTTCTTTGAAAATTTCGATTTATCATTTTGGTATCAGTTTGATAACTATCAGCTAATTGACTTGTTAACAATACTCTTTGTCCATCTTTTTCAATGACATTTAACTGACTCATGTAATCACCCTTTCTTTACATATAATCGAACGAGAGCCTTCCTAATTATTGAATCAATGATTATGACCGAGATCACCAACAACAAAGAAATACATATCATCGCTCCTATTAGGTGCAATCAACTCACCTCCCTTCAAGCTTTAGATTTCAAACAAGCCTTACATTAACCTTTCTTTCAATCTCAAACTCTATTTCTTTAGCAAGTGTGATATTTGTTGCTCCATTTTCAGCTAAATGTTTGATGTTATTCAAAGCATCTATATCGTCATCAAACATTGAAATGATTGGAGTAGAATTCTTGCCTTTGCAAATTATTACGTACATTTAGATCGTCCTTTCTGATTTTAGAACTAATACATTTCAACAAATTTCGCATACTATCTAAAAAGATAAGCCTTAAAGGCTAATTATTTTCCGTACCAATATTGAAGTGTATTAACAATATTAAGAATAACGGGATTGCCATTTTCAAATTCATGAGTAAACCATTTTTCTCTTTCACTTTCATTCATATTTACAAGTGGTGAGTGTATGGTAATCATTGTATTTCCTATTACATGTGTTTTCTTTGGAACTTCCATTTACTCAACCTCCTTTATTTTTTAATACATCTAATTAGGAGTGTTCCTTTAATTTCTTAAATCAATCCAAGATAATAAAAACTCTTTTGTAGCTTTTGCAGGGAAGTACCATTTACCCCCTACCTTGTGTTTTGGGAAGCCGGGTTCAAAAAAGAACTCCTTCTGAATGGTATTCCAACTCATACAAGTCCTTCTTTCTAATTCTCTTGAATCCCAAAATAGAAGTTCAGTATCGATTTCTTTAAGCTTCTCTTTAATCTGTTTAAGATAAATTTCCCTTAATTCAATTTCATCAATTTCAATTTTAAGCATTCAATCACCTACCGTTCGTTCCTTTTTAGGAACTTTCATTTCAAAAAAATAAGCACGTGGTATTCCAAAATAACTTGCCATCAATCGTGCTTCCTCCAGTGAAAAATCACTACCCGTTCCATTTAACTTTTGATTTACTGCACTAGGACTCTTTTGAATTAACAACCCAACTTCCTTTTGAGAAATATTATGCTCTACTAAAAAAGATTTAATCTTATTGTAAGGTAGATGCCTCCGTGATATTGAGTCATTTACATTTGCCATCTCTTCACCTCCACTCAAACGTTCCTATAAAGGAACAATTTCAGTATAGATTAATAAAAATTATCTATCAATAAAATTTGTTCCTTTACAGGAATATTTTTTGTGTTTATGTTGCATAATAGGAATTAATAATATAGTATATTAGATATGAATAATATCAAAAGGAGAAATTAATTATGTATTCATTTGGAACCGTCTTAAAAAACTTACGAATATCAAAAAACCTTAGCATTGAACAACTGTCAAAACAAATTAATGATAAATATCAAACAAAAATAAGTAAAAGTATGATTTCTAGATACGAAAATAATTTAGCTGAACCAAAAATGGATACAGTAAGAATTTTTGCTGATTTTTTTGACGCGTCTCCAGATTACATAATGGGTATTAATCACGAAGATCCAAAATCAAATGAAAAAACATCTAAAGCAATTGAAACAATCGCTGCTCACTTTGAAGGAAAAGACATCACAGAAGAAAAAATGAAGGATGTTTTAAAATACATTGACTTTATTTTTCAGGATGAAGATTTATAATTAAGGCGGGCTTTGTAAATGCATTATGAAAATTTGCTAATAGAATATAGAGATGTAAAAGTTAAAGAGAAAAATCTTGAAT
>NZ_JBALMO010000320.1:0-5098 GCF_036963345.1 Bacillus sp. JJ722 | reverse complement strand
AAAATATACTCTATTAACAGTCGTTTTAACTATTATCACTGTGTTAACAGGGTGCGATCCATTACTGGTTTTAGATCCTAAAGGCCCCCAAGCGGAAACACAAGCCAAGGATATTATGCTTTCAATCGGAATTATGTCCTTCATTGTGCTTGTCGTTTTCCTAATGCTCGCATATATGCTGTACAAATATCGTGCATCTAAACAACCCGAAGATTACGAACCACCTCATATGGAAGGAAACGTACTCGTTGAAGCAATTTGTGTAGGAATTCCTGTATTAATCATCGTATTCCTATCATTTGTTTCGGTTCAAAGTAACTATAAAGTAGAAGCTACACCAGCAGGATACGAAGATAAAGAACCACTTATTATTTACGCTTCAACATCAAACTGGAAATGGCACTTTAGTTATCCTGAAGAAAACATTGAAACAGTTAACTACTTGTATATTCCAACAGACCGTGCACTTGAATTTAAACTTTATTCATACGGACCAATCACTAGCTTCTGGATTCCACAACTTGGTGGTCAAAAATATGCAATGGCGGACATGGTTAACACTCTACACTTAGCCGCTGATGTACCAGGAGAATATATGGGACGAAATGCAAACTTTAGTGGTAAAGGTTTCGCTGAAAATACGTTCAATGTTAAAGCTATGCCGGAAGCTGAATTTAATGATTGGGTAAAAGAAGTAAAAGAAACTGCTGAACCTCTTACAGAAGAAAAATTTAATGAATTATTAGAACCTGGTCACGTGGGTCAATCTACTTTCACCGGCACTCATTTAACGTTCCTACCACCTCCAGAAGGTGAAAATGGTGGACACAATCATGGGTCAGAAAAGTCTGATGATCATTCAAAAGAGGAACATGCTGATTCTGAACATCAGTAAAATAACGGCAGTCGGTACACTTACCGCACATCTCAATTATTATAACGAGCAAGCCCGGAAGGAGTTACAAAACTATGGAATTCTTTGAACGTTTTGCTGTACCACATCCAAGTCCAGCAATTTATGCATCGATGGTTGCCATTGGACTTACTGTTCTCGGTATCATCTTTGCCTTAACATATTTTAAAAAATGGGGTTACCTATGGCGTGAATGGTTAACAACAGTTGACCATAAAAAAATCGGGATTATGTATTTAATCTCCGCATTGCTAATGCTATTCCGCGGTGGTGCTGACGCTATTATGATGCGTGCCCAACTAGCAGTACCTGAAAACACGTTGCTAGATGCACAACATTATAATGAAGTTTTCACTACACATGGTCTAGTTATGATTATCTTCATGGCTATGCCATTCATTATGGCCTTCATGAACTTCCTTGTTCCATTACAAATTGGAGCACGAGATGTAGCATTCCCTAGATTGAATGCAATTAGTTTCTGGTTATTCTTCTTTGGAGCGATGTTATTAAATATCTCTTTCGTTATCGGTGGATCTCCAGATGCAGGTTGGACTTCATATTTCCCACTTGCAGGTAATGAATTCAGTGAATCAGTAGGTACGAACTATTATATGTTTGCTCTACAAATTTCTGGTTTAGGTACATTAATTACAGGAATCAATTTCATCACTACTATATTGAAATTCAGAGCACCTGGTATGACATTAATGAAAATGCCAATGTTCACATGGGCTTCTTTAGTAACAAATGCTATTATCGTTTTTGCTTTCCCAGTATTAACGATAGCACTTCTTATGGGAACAATGGATCGATTATTTATGACGAACTTCTTTACTACAAATAATGGCGGTATGGATATGCTTTGGGCAAACTTCTTCTGGGTTTGGGGACATCCTGAAGTGTATATCTTAATTCTACCGGCATTCGGTATATACAGTGAAGTTATCTCAACCTTCTCACGCCGTAATCTATATGGTTATAAATCAATGGTTGGCTCAATGGTTATTATCTCCCTGATGTCATTCCTAGTTTGGACGCACCATTTCTTTACAATGGGTCAAGGGGCACTAACGAACAGTATCTTCTCGATTACAACAATGGCAATTGCTGTTCCAACAGGAGTGAAAATATTCAATTGGTTGTTCACGCTTTGGAAAGGTAAAATCGTTATTAAAACTCCAATGCTCTATTCAATGCTGTTCATTCCGATTTTTACAATCGGAGGAGTTACTGGGGTAATGCTTGGAATGTCAGCAGCTGACTACCAATATCACAATACAATGTTCTTAGTAGCGCACTTCCATATGGTTATTCTGCCAGGTGTTGTGTTCGCGATGCTTGCTGGTCTTCATTACTATTGGCCAAAAATGTTTGGTTACATGTTGAATGATAAACTTGGTAAAGCTGAAGCATGGATCATCTCAATGAGTACTCTATTAGCTTTCATGCCAATGTTCTTCTCTGGATTAGACGGTCAAGCTCGTCGTATGTACACATACTCTGAATCAACTGGATTTGGAATATACAATATGATTTCATTTGTCGGAGCAGTTGGACTTGCAATCGGTTTTGCGCTAATAGTCTATAACGTTTATTACAGCACGCGTTATGCATCAAGAGATATCAGTTCAGACCCTTGGGATGCACGCTCTCTTGAATGGGCAACTCAAAGTCCAGTACCTGAATATAACTTCGCTATTACACCACATGTTAACTCAACGGAAGCATTTTGGGATGCGAAGAAACATGGACATGAGCTATTCCCTGGTGAATATGAGAAAATTCATATGCCAAATAACAGTGGTGTACCATTTATTCTGGGCTGTATCTTCTTTGCGTGGGGATTCTCATTCGTATTCAGTATGTGGATTCCAGTAGTTATTACAACAATTGGAATATTTGCTTGTTTGGCACACCGTTCATTAGAACAAGATCACGGTCGTTACATCTCTGTTGATGAAATTAAAAAAACTGAAAAAGTGCGAGGTGCTTAAATAATGAAAATAGATAACTCGCTACCGCTTGAATATAGTACACAACAAAACCAAGCAAATATATTAGGGTTTTGGATTTTTCTTGGTGCCGAAATTATGCTTTTCGGAACATTGTTCGCAGGCTATTTCACATTGGTAGATCGTACCGGTAACGGTCCAACCGGAGCGGAGATCTTCCAAATAGCACCTGTTATACTTGAAACAGTCATATTGTTATCAAGTAGTTTTACGATTGGTTTAGCAATTCATGCTATGCGTCTAGGCAAACAGAAGGCTATGATGACTTTCTTTTGGATTACCCTTCTTCTTGGTCTAGCATTCCTAGGTATAGAAATTTATGAGTTTGCTCACTATTATAGTGTTGGAGCTGGATTAACAGTAAGTGGATTTACAGCGATCCTCTTAACAACATTAGGAACTCACGGAGCCCATGTTACATTTGGTTTATTTTGGGGAGTGTTCATCGTCCTTCAAATTAAAAAGCGTGGTTTAACTCCTGAAACAGCAAATAAATCGTTTATTTTCTCTCTATACTGGCATTTCTTAGACGTAGTTTGGATTTTCATCTTCAGCTTTATCTACTTGAAAGGAATGGTATAAACATGAGTGAATTATTCCCACGTAAACAAATAATGGGTTTTGTATTTTCACTAGTCCTTACGGCAGTGGCTCTTATGGTTTACTACTTAGACATGTCTTTCGAAGTAGCCATGACTGTTCTAGTAGTTACTGCATTCATACAAGCAGCTCTTCAATTGGTTGTATTTATGCATGCTGGTGAAACTGGAGATAAAGGATCTATTTATACGAACCTGTTCTATGCAGTATTTATAGGATTAGTTACTGTTTTCGGTACCCTACTTACAATGATTTGGGGTTATATTTAATAAAGTGCTGCCCATATTGGAATATGGGCAGCTTTTTTGTTTCATTCAATCACATCATACATATACTAATTGTTCACTAAAAGCATAAATCAATCTAACGTTGAGAAAAATATATGAGAAAACATATAAATAGGAGCTAAAACAATGAACAAATTATGTACCATTTGGCTACTTATTCTCATAATACAGTTATCAATAGTTGGAGAATCGAAAGCATTAACTTTGGATAAACTACCTACCAATCAAACCTCAAAACAATGGTCCGTGACTATTGGAGAAGCAGAAGAAGATGAAAATCTCGCAAAACCTATTACTGGAAAATTCCATACATATTCTTTAAAAATCGATAATATTGGAAAAGATGTCCTATCTGCTGAAGTTAATATGTTTAGAAATGAACCAAATTCTACAACCAAATACTCCTTATTTGGTTGTCCTGATGAACAAGAATGTGATAAGGGACATTTTGAAGAGTCGTTTCCTCTAGCGAAACAATTAAACGATGGGTTTCCCTATACATTTTCAAATTTCCTTCTTGCTGAAGAAGCAACTGAGTTAGAAATCGAAATTATTTGGACTGAAAATGGTAGCGAAGGTAGACATTTAAAAGAAAGATTTATATTCTCTTCCGAATAAAACACATACAAACATAGTCCTATTCGCTAAATGTAGGACTATTCTTATACTTACGCTTTTTTAATACGTTAAAAGACTGCATTTCTGCAGCCTTCGTTTTACACTTTACTTACGTGGTTTCACCTTATAATACAGTTGAATAAATTGTCCGAAACGCTTTGTATCCTCTAAAATTAAATCTATTTGTGGATTTTTTTCTGTAAATAACGGGATACCAGAACCCAATATATGAGGAGTAATAGTAATAATATACTCATCAATTAAGTTTTCTTTAATAAAGGCATCGAGAATACTTGCACCACCAACCATCCATATTTTCGAGCCTTCATGCTCTTTTAATTTTTTTGTAAACTGTACAACATCCTCATTTACAAAATCTACATATTCAGTTGAACCTTTTTCTGATGTAGTAAAAACATAGCATTTCTTATCAGGATACGGGAATGATTCTGTATGTTCTAATACATAGTCATATGTTCTCTTTCCCATAATTATTGTATCAATGGATTGATACATCTCATTATATCCATTGTCACCTTCTCCTTCTGTTTCAAGCAACCATTGCAAATCATCATCTTCTTTAGCGATAAAGCCATCTAAGCTTGCTGCAATGTATAATACAACTTCACGTGTCATAAGTAATCTCCTTTTATATTGATATTATC
>NZ_JBALMO010000319.1:1874-2581 GCF_036963345.1 Bacillus sp. JJ722 | reverse complement strand
ACTTTTTGGGGTCACTTCACGAATAACAGTCTTTTCAAACACGAGATATATTTCAAATTTTTATTTTTTGTTCAGCCAATATCTTTTGGTATTTACGGCTTACAGAAGATTGACTTATACCTAAAGCTTTTGCAGCTTTTGTAGTAGTCTTATACTGCTTCATAGCTAGTAAAATAAGTTGTTCTTCTACTTGATCAAGCGCTTCTTGTAGAGGCACAACTCTAGTAATGACAGGTTTTGATTTCTGAAAGTCATAGCCTAATGAAAGGAATTGACTAACAAACTCAGCATCTATCGAATGATCCTCCGCTGATACAACTAGTCTTTCAATAATGTTTTGTAGCTCACGTACATTACCCGGCCAAGAATAAAATTCTAATACATTAATCGCATCAGGTGTTAAATGAAAGTTTTTATCATACTTTTCATTGAGCTGTTGTAAAAAATGAAAGGCAAGTACTGCAATGTCTTCTGTTCTTTCTCTTAATGGAGGTACATAAAGCGGAATTACATTTAAACGATAATAGAGATCTTCTCGGAAAGTACCCTCTTCAACCATTTTTTCAAGGCGTTTGTTTGTCGCTGCGATAATTTGTACATTTATCTTTATTGGAGTTGTACTTCCAATCGGAATGACTTCTTGTTCCTGCAGCACTCTTAGCAATTTCACTTGTAATTGTAAAGGCATCTCGCCTATTTCATCTAGG
>NZ_JBALMO010000319.1:0-1845 GCF_036963345.1 Bacillus sp. JJ722 | reverse complement strand
ATAAAATACCTTCATCAGCCTGTTTGAAATACCCATCCTTACCATTCTTATCTGCTCCTGTAAAAGAGCCGCTTGAATAACCGAACAGCTCACTTTCTAAGAGATTTTCAGGAATAGCACCGCAATTTAATTTAAGAAATTTCTTAGAAGATCTTTTCCCTAATTGGTGGATAGCCTGGGCGATAACTTCTTTCCCAACGCCAGATTCACCATGAATAAGTACGGTTGAGGAAAAATCAGAAATCTTTCTTGCTTGATTAATCAATTTGTACATTTTATCACTGCGATAAACAAGCTTTTTAACAAATCGATCCTCATTCTTAAAATCATCTAATTCTTTTTTGTATTGTTCAGAAATCTTTTTCATTTCCATCAGTTCTGTTTTAAGGCGAGTCGCTTCTGTAATATCCCTTGAAGCAATGATTATTCGATCTAATTCATTCTTTTCATTAAAAACTGGATTACCAACTGAAAGAATTTTATTACCGGAGCTTGTCTCTTGAACAATAGAGACTTTTTTCTTTTTCTCCAATACTAATCTCGTTACTGAGGGACTAAAAAGACCTTTTTCTTCTAATTCAGCGATATTTTTCCCAATTAAATTCTTTATATCTGTTTGCCAATAACTTGCAATAATATTATCGCTGTAACGCATTAATTCTCCTTTATGATTCACAACAAGAATTTCATCATAAATACTAGAAAGGATTGCATTCAAATCTTTATTTAAGTTGTTGATATGCTCGATTTCCATAGCCATCTGCTCGACCATTGGTAAGTCTTGCACGACGATGGCAATTCCTTCTACCTTTTTATCTGTATTAAAAATAGGGCTGTAATCTACAATCATGCCTATCTCATCTTTAACTTGAACATCATTTAAAATACTTTTTCCCGTTGTGAAAACTTTACTAATGTTTTCGGAAGAAAAAAACTCATCAGCAGAATGATGTAACACTTTTTCTGAAGTTGACCTAATCATCCTTAATCCAGAATCATTACAGTTTATAATCTTCTGCTCCTTATTAATGACAAATATCCCCATAGGAATTGATTTCAAAATATTTCTCAACAAATCTACACTTTCATTTTCCTGCTTAAATAATTCTGCTATCAACTCTTCCCTGCGAATATACCCAATACTTCGATCACTTTCTTTAATAACCGCTATAGGTTCTCCAATAATTTGGAAGAGTGTTGAAAGTGAAAGTGGTTGTTCCTGATTTAACTGACCTATGCCTTCAATGCTATGAGCATACTCTATTAACAAGCTCCCATTTACCTTATTTTGGCTTTTTCGATCAAGTAAAAGACTGGCGATATGAACATATGAAACGATTTCATTTGCCTTCATAAGAAAGAGAAAAGGCTCACCCATAGTTGTTAAATCAATATTATCAATACTCTCTAGCCCCTCTGTATGAACGGAGATAATCGGTCTGATTTTTTCTTGCGCAATCGAAAACATATTGCCATCCCCTTTAATTGCAAACTGTGAATACTCTATTTTACACACAATTTTAAAAAAATTCAAAATTGAATAGCAATCTATTTATATCTCTAAACAATGAAAAAGCGACTGTTCAAAATAACAGCCGCTTTTTCATATACATCATAATCAGTGTATCTAGTGAAACGATTCCGAGTTTATATGATCTAAAACTCTTTTCATTCAAACGCTTTTAAATTTTAGATTTGAAGCAAAAGCATATTACTGGTTTGATGCGAATAACATACTATTATATCCTTATAATCTTTTACATTTGAATTTCTTCCTCTTCATATTTTGGAGGAGCAATACTGAAAGCCTCAGTTAAATACATCAGGTACAGTATTCCTATTGTC
>NZ_JBALMO010000318.1:0-3348 GCF_036963345.1 Bacillus sp. JJ722 | reverse complement strand
AGATACGATGATTTATCAATTTTATAAATAATAATTACATTCAATTATATAGGGAACTTCTTATAGTCAGAAGCTTCCTTTTTTATTTTCATTGAAATAGAGGGCTACTTGTTAGAGAGTAGTCATTTTTGTATTTAAAAATATTCCACTTTAATTGTTCTGAATATTTAAATATTTCCTTGTTCTATCGCCATCCACCATGTATAATTCTACAAATATGGGAGGGTTGAAATTGGATAAAGGACTACGGCTAATTAGGTTAATGTTCGGATTATTCTTATTTGCTCTCGGGTCTGTATCTGTAATGAACAGTAATTTAGGCTATGGTCCGTGGGAGTTGTTTCAAGCAGGTTTAACTAATCTATTGCCTATGACGATTGGAGAAGCGACGGTTTTTGTAAGTGTAATTATTGTTGTAATCATACTTATATTAAAGGAAACAATTGGGGTAGGGACTTTAGCGAACATGGCTTTCATCGGTATTTTTATGGATGTAATCTTATCAGCTGGTTTAATACCCTTTGGAGCAGGTATATTCAGCGGACTATGCTTGCTTATAGTTGGTCTATTCACAACAGCTTTTGGGAGCTACTTTTATATTAGTTCGGGATTTGGAGCGGGGCCTAGAGATTCACTAATGGTGGCAATCCGTAGACGTACAGGTCTTTCCATTGGAGTGAGTCGTAGTATTCTTGAATGCTCCGCAGCGACAGCAGGTTGGTTGTTGGGTGGTCCATTAGGGATTGGTACGGTCTTGACTGCTATCTTGCTAGGTTTTTGTGTTCAGCTAGTGTTTCGTTTGTTTGCTTTTGAGGCAACAGCAATTGCACATGAGAACCTTTGGACTACTTTGCATATTCGAGGCAAAAGTAAATTTTAGCTGAAAAATAGGGCTACTTTGAGATCATTCAATGACTCAAGTGTAGCCCTATTTATATTCTATTGACGCTCTATATGTTACCTAAGTCTTTCAAAGGATAAAAACGAAATTCTACTTTTCCGATGACGGAACTCATGGGAATAAAACCGAATATACGGCTATCTTTACTAACTCGTCGATTGTCACCTAAAACAAAAAGGCTATCATCTGGTACAATCTCTATTAGAAAATCTTCGGTTAATGTTTCGTTTGGAACTAAGTTTTCTTTCATATTGCTTAAATAGTCTTCTTCAAATCTTTTATCGTTAATGTATAATATATCATTTTTCATTTCTATTCGATCCCCGGGAAAACCAATCACTCTTTTTATATAATTATTATTACTGTCAGGTGCATTAAAAACAATTGTATCGAATCGTTTGATCGAGCTGACTTTATTAATGAGGACCTTATTTTGATTATCAAGAGTAGGAGACATTGAAGCACCTTGTACGGTAGTAGGCAAGAATAAAAAGTGACGACTAAAAATCACTAAAAAAAGAGCGAGTAGAAATACTTTAATCCAAGAAATCCATCCATTTTTATAATTTTTCTCCATGGGTATACCTCCTAATATATTTAAATATACTATAATTTCGATTCAAGGGGAGGGAGGAATATACACTTTTGTTTGAATGATATTCTTCTTTTTTCGACAATTCTTTTTCATAATTATAATTTTTCAAAATCCAATCTTTTATTGCAACAAAAAACTATTTAATTCGACATGAGCATACAAATACCACTATAATTCGGAAAGTTCTATCTACTTTTCTGTCAAAAAAGATTAAAGTCACGTATACTATTCATAGAGAGTAGTCACGTCTGGGAAATAGGGGATTTCTCGATAAATTGATAATAAATTTAAATTAGGAACTAGGAAACTAGTATTTAGTTAGGAGTTCGATACGTAATTAAGGATTGACGAAATAGGGGTGCAACATGAATATGAAAACAATGGATCAAGTTGAAATGCTGCAAAAGCAAGTTGATGAACTCGAAACAATTTTTCAACTATCACAATTTGAAAGCTTTGTTACGGATGGAAATGGGATATGTATTAGAGCTAATTCCATATGTGCGCAAAATATGGAATTGGATGAAAGTGAAATAATCGGAAAAAATGTACGGGATTTAGTAAAGCAAGGGATCTTTAATCCATCGGCTACAGTGCAAGTATTAGAGGAAAGAAAAACAGTCCATGTCATTCAATCCTTGTCTAACGGACAGAAGCTTCATGTTACATCAACACCTGTGTTTGATGAAAATGGAAAATTAGAACTGATTATTTCGAATGCAATGGATATTACGGAAGTGCTTTCACTAAAAGACAAAATGAAAGAAATGGAGCGTTTAGTAGAAATATATAATAACCGAATGGCTAATCAGCGTAAAACAGAAGTATTATATGGAAACAAAATTGTTGCGAAAAGTCCGGCGATGGTTCAAATAATGGAATTGCTGTCTCGCGTATCAAAAGTAAATTCTACTGTTCTACTCTTAGGGGAGTCAGGTGTTGGGAAAACAGAGATAGCGAAATGGCTACATAGTGAAAGTGATCGTTCCGAAGGTGAATTTGTAGAAATCAATTGTGGTGCGATTCCAGCAAGTTTATTCGAATCGGAATTGTTTGGATATGAACCGGGTTCATTTTCCGGAGGATTATCAACTGGTAAAAAAGGACTTATTGAATTAGCCGATAAAGGCACTTTGTTTCTGGATGAAATTGGTGAGTTGTCTTTGGATCTTCAAGTGAAATTACTTCGTCTAATCCAGAGCAAATCATTTATGAAGATTGGTGGTAGAAAAACTAAAGAAGTGGATATCCGTATTATTGCAGCAACAAATCGAGATTTGAAAAAGATGGTGCAAATCGGTGAATTCCGGGAGGACTTGTATTATCGTTTAGCTGTAGTTCCTATTAAAGTACCTCCACTTCGTGAAAGACGAGATGAATTAATCGAATTAATCTTTTCATTGTTGGACCGAATAAATAAAAAATATGGTTCAAAGAAGGTTTTAGCTCCACATTTATTAGAAGAGTTAGTAGAATACAATTGGCCAGGGAATATTCGCGAGCTAGAGAATACGTTAGAGAGGTTAGTTGTAACAACAGAAGGTCCGCTTATCGATAAAATGTTAAAAGTAAAACATACAAGCGAAAGCAAGACGGTCGAGGAAGTGAATCAGAAACAGGAAGAAGAGCATGATCTATATAAAGAAATTATTAATCGTTCTGAGCTTAGTTTAGATGAAAGATTGGAACTCGTAGAGAAGGAAATATTAACACACTATATGAATGAATTTGGCTCTACGAGAAAGGTTGCGAAAATTCTAAATTCTAGCCAGAGTACAATTAGTAGAAAATGTCAGAAGTATAATATAAAAATGAACCAAAAATGAATCTATTATTCATTTTTGGTTCATTT
>NZ_JBALMO010000317.1:994-17073 GCF_036963345.1 Bacillus sp. JJ722 | reverse complement strand
ATATAATGTAACAGCATTTATAAAAAAAATTTGTATTTATAAGAGATATAGTAAATAAAGGATGAATCATGATGGGAAAATCATCAATAGAATATATTAACGAATGGCAAGAGGCTTTAAATATTGAGATTGGATATTTAAAAAAGTACGGAAGCAATAAATATTTATTATTTAATGGAAGATTATTATCAGGTACAGAAGATTACACTTATTATTTTGAAAGTAATCAGTCGATGGTAATTCCAGTTGGATCAATAGTGAAAATTGAATGGGGAAATACAGTAGAAGAGGGAAGAATTCTTTCTTCTGAAGGTAAAGGTGTCATTGTAATTTTAGAAAGCTCAATAGGAGAAGTTATTTCACAAGCATATTTAATGTATGACCCATGGCAATTGCTAGACGAGCTTGCGAGTAGACTAGGTGAAATCAAAAAAAGTAAAAATAAAAGAGCAAGAATAAAAAGGCTGATGGAACCTAAAATGGAGGCAAAGCATCCAATTTCAGAACAATCAAGCAATGTGAAGGAATTGTTTTTACGTTCGAAATACAATCCAGTTACATTTGTGTGGGGACCACCTGGTACAGGAAAAACATACACATTGGCAAGGGTAGCAGCAAATAAATATTTGAAAAATCAAAATGTCTTAATACTCGCTCAAAGTAATGCAGCAGTAGATGTTTTGATGAGCGAAACCTATCATTTCCTGGCTCGTAAAAAGAAGTTTATAGAAGGAGATATTCTTCGCTATGGTAATGTGATGAATTCGACGATTGAAAGTGAAGCTATAACGATGAAATATCTCTTAGAGAAAAGTGATCCGGAACTAACGAAACAAAGAGAAGATGTAAAAGAAGAAAAGAGTAATATTAAGAGTGATTTAGCGAAATCGTTTAGTACAAGAGATTCTCATCAATTGTTGAAGCTGGAAACGAAACTAGCATCACTGTTAGAGAAATTAAAAAGAAAAGAATTGGCTCTTCTGAAAAATGCTCAAATTATAGGGACAACGTTAGCTAAAGCTGCAACAGATTCTTCTATATATGAAAAAAAATATGATGTTGTCATTATAGATGAGGCGAGCATGTGCTATGTGCCACAAGCAGCGTTTGCAGCCTCTTTAGGGAAACGATTAATAATTTGTGGGGACTTTAAACAATTACCACCAATTGCCCATTCGAAGAACAGTATTGTTACAGAATGGCTTAAAGAAGATATATTTCATAAAGCAGGTGTTGCGGAAACGGTTCAGGTTGATTCACTTCACCCGCACTTATTCTTGCTGAATCAGCAGCGACGCATGCACCCTGATGTTTCTTCCTTTACGAATAAACATGTTTATCATTCTCTTGTTAGCGATCATCCATCTGTGATGAGCAATCGTGAAGAAATTGTTGTAAGAAGTCCGTTTCCAAGGCGAGCATCGATTCTTCTTGATACAAGCTTTACAGGTCATTATTGTATTAATGAAAAGCTGTCAGGATCTCGTTGGAACCCATGGCATCTATTCTTATCTTTTCAGTTAATACACGAAGCTTACTTAGCAGGAAATCGTTCAATTGGCTTTGTAACACCTTATAGAGTACAAGCGGAAATGATGAATTACTTGTTAGAGGACTTATATCAAGAGGAAATGTTAACTGACCAAATGATGGCTTCGACCGTTCATAAGTTTCAAGGTAGTGAGCGAGAAGTGATGATTTTTGATAGTGTTGATGGTTGGCCTCAAGAACGACCTGGTATGTTATTAATAGGAAAAGAAAGTGAAAGATTGATCAATGTTGCGATAACTCGGACGAAAGGCAAGTTCATTCATGTCAATAATCGTGATTATGTTAGACGAAAAGTGGGTCAGTTGAAAACATTTCGTAAACTGGTTGAACATCAATATCAAGAGAAACAGGATGTTTCACATCAACAAATTGGTAGATGGGCAACGAATCATCATAAACGGTTGAAATGGATTCATGCGAAGAAAGAAGACATTGTTTGGGAAGATTTATTACTCGCAAAGAAAAGTGTTATTCTCTCAATACCTGAAGGTAGTACATTACCAGATGAATGGATTACTATATTAAATAAAATCAAATCTAAAGCAAGGCTTACGTTCATTACAATTGGTGAACTAGAAGGAATAGCTCCAGACAAAAGAATATATGAGAATTTACCATTTGTATTTGTGATGATTGACGAGAAAGTAGTATGGATTGGACAACCATTTCAATTAATGCGTGGTGTTAGACCACCGCTTGTAGCTGCAAGGCTTGATTCGTCACATTTTTCAAAACAATTTCTCGAACACCTTCCAATTGAAGAGCAATTGTAGATTCGTTGTATAAAAAATGGAAAATTAAGCAAGCTAAAGGATACAATTAATATATGATAAGGAATGATATGATGAGAACCTTATTAAAAGGATTGTTACTTGTATTACTTGTATTTTCGCTGGCTGCTTGTAGCATAAATGATAAAGTAAAACAGGAGAATGAATCATCTGATCAAATGAAGACGAAATCCGTTCAAGTTTTAGTCATTGGTATTGACTCCCGTGGGGAAGCTAATTCTCGAAGTGATGCAATCTTAATTGGTCAATATAATCCACTTAAGAACAGTATTAAACTTGCATCAATTATGAGAGACACGTATGTGAAAATACCGTCGTATTCCAAAGGTCATAATAAAATCAATATGGCTTATTTTCTTGGAGGTAAGGAATTGCTCGTGAAAACCATTAAAGAAAACTTTGGTATTACGATTGATCATGTAGTAACGATTGATTTTCAAGGCTTCACTCATGTTATAGATACAATCGCACCTGAAGGCATTGAAGTTACTGTGACAAAAGAGATGATAGAAGATATGAAATTATCGTTACAGCCTGGGAAACAATTCTTACATGGTGAGGATTTATTGAAATATGTAAGGTTTCGACATGATGCTGAAAGTGATTTTGGCAGGGTAAAACGACAACAGGAGGTAATGGTTAAAGTAAAAAACCGTATAACTGAGGAAATGTCCTCCATAGAACAAGTTGCTTCACTTCCTAAGCTTGTGGAAGGAACGATGAAATATATTGAAAGTGATTTATCAGTTGCTGATACATTGTCACTAATTTCAATGGTTGTCTTACATCCAATCGACAAAGTGGAAACAATGACAATTCCTGTAGATAATGGTTTTACAAATAAAATCTTTGAACATGCAGGTGCTGTTTTGCAAATGGATCAGCCGAAGAATATCGAAGCATTGAATAGCTTTTTCAATACACCTAAAGCCGTAAATAATTAATATTTAATAAGAGTTGACTAGCATGATATTATCAACAAAAAAAGCAATGTATTGTATAATGGGTATTACAATCAATATTTTGAAGGAGCGACAGTATGAACGATACTCATGTTTACACGAAGAAAGAGGAGATTGTTAATGCAATTACACATGGTATAGGTGTATTGTTAAGCATAACTGCTCTTGTATTTCTAATTATATATGCAGCTAAATATGGAACTGCATGGCATGTAACTTCTTTTTCGATTTATGGTGCTACCATGATTCTGTTGTATGTTTCTTCGACATTAGTGCATAGTTTTCCAGAAGGTAAAGTGAAGGATCTTTTTGAGATATTCGATCATTCTGCTATATATTTATTTATTGCGGGAACATATACACCATTTATGCTAGTAGTACTTAACGGAGCTTTAGGTTGGACGTTATTAAGTATTATTTGGGCAATTGCAATAGGTGGTATCATTTTCAAATCCTTCTTTGTGAAGAAGTTTATGTTTATTTCGACTGTACTGTATGTAGTCATGGGCTGGTTGATTGTAATTGCTTGGAATCCGTTAGTTGCAACGCTTCCAGAAGCAGGTATTAAATTGTTAGTACTTGGAGGAGTTCTATATACTGTTGGTGCAGTCTTCTATGTGTGGCGAGGTTTTCTATTCCACCATGCAGTGTGGCATCTATTTGTATTAGCTGGATCTGCAGCCCACTTTTTTGCAATCCTTTACTATGTTACTCCGATCAACATATAATTTTCTATTTAAAAGCAGTGTGATTCCCAAGAATCACACTGCTTTTGATTTTATTTACTTAACAAGAAAAGTATATCTTCAGCTACTTATTTTTGCATTTCCGTGCTATAATGTGGCAATAATCTAGCGGTCATTAAACGATTTCGTATGATTACTCCTAAATAGGAGGCTAAAGCAGCTTTTACTAGACCAAGGACTATAAATGGTGCTGCCCCCGATAAAATCGCTGTGATCCATGTTAAATCACTAGATAATTTCAACCAAACAGTACCGAATACAAGGGCAACTATCATTCCAATTGTATTTGCAATCATTGCATTGGTGAAGTTTAATTTTGTTTTCTCAATGTATAATCCAGTTAGGAATGCTGCTGGAATAAAGCCAACAATATACCCACCAGTTGGTCCTAACACAATGCCAAGCCCGCTAGTCATAGAAGAGAAGACTGGAATGCCCACTATACCTAGTAATATATACAGTAATACAGATAATGTTCCATATCTTGCACCTAGAATTGTAGCGGCTAAACCTACTGCCAATGTTTGACCCGTAAAAGGTACTGGCGGTATAGGGATAGAAACTTGGGCTAACAATCCAATAATTGCGGCAAATAAAGCAGTTAAAATAAGAAACTTTAATCGGTCTCGTTTCATAAGTGCTCCTTTCAATTAAGTAAACTATTATAATAACAAGTTAACATATATGAATTTTATGGCACAATGGCTATAGTTGTCAACTAATTTAACTTACGAGAGAAAGTATCAAAGGGTGGGATGTAGAATGAATAAGTTAAAAGGGTATACAATGGTTGTGATTGCATCTTGCCTTTGGGGAGTTTCAGGAGCCGTTGCTCAAAAGTTGTTCTCTAACAATGGAATGTCAGTAGAATGGCTTGTCACAATTCGTCTAGTTATTTCGGGTTTACTAATCTTATTGTTTGCAAGTTTTGGGAAAGGGAAAGCACATATTATTTCTGTTTTTAAGCATAAATCATATATGGTTCAAGTTGTTATTTTCGGAATAATCGGAATGTTAGGGGTTCAATATACATTCTTTATTACTATTGATGAAAGTAACGCCGCGGTTGCGACGTTATTACAATACATCGCTCCAGTTTTCATTACGTTATATTTCTTAATAGTATTAAAGATGAAGCCATCTTTACTAGAATTAATGGCTATTCTTCTTGCATTAACAGGAACGTTTTTATTATTAACCAACGGGTCTATTCAAACGATCTCTATTACTCCTAAAGCATTACTATGGGGATTAGGATCTGCTATAACGTTAGCGTTTTATACAATTCATTCTGGATAGATGGTACGACAGCTACCATCTATAATTGTTGTAGGATTTGGTATGTTAATCGGTGGGCTATTTATGTGCTTTTTTCAATCACCGTTTGATGTATCGACAGCTGGCTGGAATATAAATGTGATTTTACTTATCGTATTCGTTGTTATTTTTTGAACAATAGTACCTTTTTTCTTGTTTATGGATAGTATGAGATATATTAGTCCGAAAGACTCAAGTTTACTAGGATGCACTGAGCCGCTATCAGCGATTGTTTTGTCGATTGTTTGGTTACAAACACCATTTGGTATGTATCAAGCAATTGGAAGTGTCCTCATTCTATTGATGGTTTTATTACTTGCGATGCGCCCATCAGAAGAAAGTGAGAACAAAAAAATTGTGATAGAAGAAAAAGTATAATCATATAAGGAAAAGACGCTATAATATAGTGTTTTTTTCCTTATTTTTTTATTATCAAGTAGACTTGGAATACTCTCCTTTTTGCGAATACTTGAATATTGACATAGATTGTTCAATATTTCACAAACTTTTTTGTTCATTTTCTGTTTATAATAAAAGCGTAGAAAGAGAAAACGTACTAGTAAAGAGGAGTGATGATCCATGATGGTTTGCGAATGGAAGCCATTTAGTACAGATTTAAAAACATATTCAAAAGAAGAATTTGAAGAAATGATTGGTGATGAATTTCAAGCAATGCAATTTGAAGAGAATAAAGATTTACCATCAATTATTTGGACAACCAATTACGTTTGTATTGTAAAAGAAAATGCACGAATCATTAGTGATGTTTCTTTTACAAAAATACCGCGTAATCCAATTTGTGAATAATAAAAATGTAAAGCTAGCCTAAAAAGAAGCTAGTTACTTTTAAAAATAAACATGCTCAATACTTCACAAACTTTTTTTGTGGTGTTATATGCTTAATGTAAATAGGAGGCAGTACCAAATGACAGAAGTAGCAAAAGGTAAAAAACCAGAAGTGAAAGAAGAAAATCAAGTGCAAGTAATGATAGATGAGCTCGCTGCAAAAGGTAAGAAAGCACTAAAAGAATTTATGGATGTTGACCAAGCTACAATTGATAACATTGTTAGAGAAATGGCTTTAGCTGGTTTAGACAAACATATGGAACTAGCGAAACTAGCTGTTGAAGAAACAGGTCGAGGCGTTTATGAAGATAAGATTACAAAGAACATCTTTGCAACTGAATATATATATCACAATGTAAAATATGATAAAACAGTTGGAATTATAAATGAGAATACATTCGAAAATGTATATGAGATTGCGGAACCAATTGGTGTTGTAGCTGGGGTTACTCCTGTAACAAATCCAACATCAACAACAATGTTCAAAGCGATTATCTCTATTAAAACAAGAAACCCAATTATTTTTGCTTTCCATCCATCTGCGCAAAAATGTAGTGCTGAAGCAGCCAGAGTTCTTCGCGATGCAGCTGTAAAAGCTGGAGCTCCTGAAAACTGCATTCAATGGATTGAAAAGCCATCAATCGAAGCAACAAAATTATTAATGAATCATACTGACGTAGCATTAGTTCTTGCTACAGGTGGTGCTGGAATGGTTAAGTCAGCGTACAGCACTGGTAAACCTGCTCTTGGTGTAGGTCCTGGTAACGTTCCATGCTATTTCGAAAAAACAGCTAATGTTAAGCGTGCTGTAAATGACTTGATTCTATCTAAAACATTCGACAACGGTATGATTTGTGCTTCTGAGCAAGCGGTAATTATCGATAAAGAAATTTATCAAGATGCAAAAGATCAATTAGCATATTATGGCTGCTACTTCTTAAATGCAGAAGAAAAGAAAAAAGTAGAAAAACTAGTTATTAATGAAAATACATGTGCAGTTAATGCTGATATCGTTGGTAAACCAGCATATGTAATTGCTAAAATGGCTGGCGTTAAATTACCAGAAGATACTAAAATCTTAATTGCCGAATGTAAATCAGTTGGATCACAAGAGCCACTTTCTAGAGAAAAATTATCTCCAGTATTAGCATGCTTTAAATCACAAAGCACTGAAGACGGAATTCGTCTTGCTGAAGAAATGTTAGAATTCGGTGGATTAGGTCACTCAGCTGTTATCCACTCTGAGAATCAAGAAGTTATTGAAAAATATGGTTTACGAATGAAAGCTTGCCGTATTATTGTAAATGCTCCATCTTCTCAAGGTGCAATTGGAGACATCTATAATGCATATATGCCTTCATTAACACTTGGTTGTGGATCTTATGGTAATAACTCAGTAAGCCAAAACGTAACAACAATTCATATGTTAAATATTAAGAAAATGGCGATGAGAAATGTGAATATGCAATGGTTCAAAGTTCCGCCAAAAATCTATTTCGAAAAGAACTCTATTCAATATTTAGCGAAAATGCCAAAAATTAAAAGAGCATTTATCGTTACAGATGAAGGTATGGTTAAGCTTGGTTATGTAGATAAAATTCTTTACTACTTAAGAAAGCGTCCAGATTATGTACACTGTGAAATCTTCTCAGATGTAGAGCCAGATCCATCAATTGAAACAGTTATGAAAGGTGCAGAAATGATGAGATCATTCGAGCCAGACGTAATTATTACACTTGGTGGAGGATCTGCAATGGATGCTGCAAAAGGTATGTGGTTATTCTATGAGCATCCAGAAGTACCTTTCCATGGTTTGAAACAAAAATTCTTAGATATTCGTAAACGTGTGTTCAAGTATCCAAATCTTGGACATCGTGCTCAGTTTGTTGCGATTCCAACAACATCAGGAACTGGTTCTGAAGTAACAAGCTTCACTGTTATTACTGATAAAGAGAACAACGTTAAATATCCATTAGCAGATTACGAATTAACACCAGATGTGGCAATCATTGATCCACAATTCGTTATGACTGTACCACCATCAGTAACTGCTGATACTGGTTTAGACGTATTAACTCACGCTATTGAAGCTTATGTTTCAAATATGGCGAATGATTATACAGATGGTTTATGTATGAAAGCTATTGAATTAGTATTCAAATATTTACCAAGAGCTTATCGTAACGGAAGCAATGATGAAGAAGCTCGTGAAAAAATGCATAATGCATCAACAATTGCTGGTATGGCATTTGCGAATGCTTTCTTAGGTATTAACCATAGTCTTGCTCACAAAATGGGGGCTGAATTCCACATTCCTCACGGTAGAGCAAATGCAATGTTAATGCCACACGTTATCCGTTACAATGCTACAAAACCGAAGAAGTTTACTGCATTCCCTAAATATGAGCACTTCATTGCTGATAAGCGTTATGCAGAAATTGCAAAAATGCTAGGTTTACCATGTAGCACTACTGAGGAAGGTGTAGAAAGTCTAGTACAAGCTATTATCAAACTTGCGAAAGAAATGAATGTAACAATGAGTGTCGCTGACTTTGGCGTATCTCAAGCAGAGTTTAATAGCAAAGTAGATTATCTTGCAGATAAAGCATTTGAAGATCAATGTACAACTGCAAATCCAAAGCTTCCTTTAGTTACTGAGTTAGCAGAGATCTATAAAAAAGTTTATAAAGGGGTTTAAAACTCCCTTTATATAAATCATCATCTCCTTTGGCCCTATTCCTTGTGGATAGGGTCCTTTTTGCTATTTCAAAAGGGCAGGTCATTGTTTGTATATGCGGCTTTAAACATTAAATATTGGGCACGAAACGTATCAAAAGTTATTTCATGCTCTGTAAAATCAAGTTGTTCCATAAAAGCTTCAACAATATGCGCGTTTTCTTCGTTTAACAAACCGGTGACATATAATTTATATGCGAATTGATCTAAAATAGGATTGATCATAAGTTATCCCACTCCGTTCTCATGTGTTAGGTATATTCTGTCACTTTTTACGGAGCTATATACAAAAAAGATGTTGTACTATAAGGATATAGTGTTTTAGATTTTTACATTTACGAGAAAGTCAATCTTCTTCCTATTTATCCCGTTCTAACTGGAGCTAAGACTAACAAATTTCTCATAACCTATAACGATGGGCTAAAAAGCGTAAAAAGGCGTCTTAAAAGTGATTAATCACTTTTAAGACGCCTCTTTCCTTATTATTTATACATTTCGTCGATTTGAGCTTGTAGGTCTTTATCTTCTAAGAACTCATCATATGTCATCATTTTATCTACTACACCTTTTGGCGTAATTTCAATTATGCGGTTCGCAATTGTTTGAACGAACTGATGGTCATGAGAAGCGAAGATCATAGAACCTTTATAAGAAGTTAAACCGTTATTCAATGCTGTGATTGATTCAAGGTCTAAGTGGTTTGTTGGCTCATCTAATAATAGTACGTTTGCACCGCTAAGCATCATTTTTGACAGCATACAACGAACCTTTTCTCCTCCAGAAAGAACGCTAGCTTTCTTCAATACTTCTTCTCCAGAGAATAGCATACGTCCTAAGAAACCACGTAGGAAGCTTTCGCTATCATCTTGAGGTGAGAATTGGCGTAACCAGTCAACAAGTGTTAAGTCGCTACCTTCAAAGTACTCAGAGTTATCGTTAGGGAAGTAAGCTTGAGAAGTAGTTATTCCCCATTTGAAGTTTCCGTTGTCAGCTTCCATTTCTCCAGCAAGAATTTTGAAAAGCGTCGTTTTCGCTAACTCATTACGTCCAACAATCGCAATTTTATCACCTTTGTTCATGATAAAGTTAATGTTGTTAAGAAGTTGTTCACCTTCAATACTCTTTGAGATATTCTCAACACGTAGTAAGTCATTACCTACTTCACGATCTTGTGTGAAGTTAACATATGGATAACGACGTGATGATGGTTGAATATCATCTAATGAAATTTTATCAAGCAATTTTTTACGTGAAGTTGCTTGTTTCGATTTAGAAGCATTTGCACTAAATCGAGCAATAAAGGCTTGTAACTCTTTAATTTTTTCTTCTTTCTTCTTGTTAGCATCTGAAGTTAACTTAAGAGCTAATTGGCTTGATTCATACCAGAAATCATAGTTACCAACGAAGATTTTAATTTTACCAAAATCTAAGTCAGCGATGTGCGTACATACTTTATTTAAGAAGTGACGGTCATGGGATACAACGATAACTGTGTTCTCAAAATTGATTAAGAATTCTTCTAACCATTTAATTGCTTGTAAGTCTAAATGGTTGGTAGGCTCATCTAGTAGAAGAACATCTGGCTTACCGAATAAAGCTTGCGCAAGAAGTACTTTTACTTTCTCGGAACCTGTTAATTCGCTCATTTTCTTATCATGTAAGTCTTCCGTAATTCCAAGACCTTTAAGCAGGATAGCAGCTTCTGATTCAGCCTCCCAACCGTTTAAGTCGGCGAATTCACCTTCAAGCTCAGCTGCACGCATTCCATCCTCATCAGAGAAGTCTTCCTTCATGTAGATGGCATCTTTCTCTTGCATTACTTCATAAAGACGTTGATGTCCCATAATAACTACTTTCATAGCTTCGAATTCTTCATATTCGAAGTGATTTTGCTTTAAGACAGCAAGTCTTTCGTTTGGTCCCATTGAAACATCACCAGTTTGTGCTTCAATTTCACCAGAAAGAATTTTCAAGAATGTTGATTTACCAGCACCATTAGCACCAATTAAACCATAACAGTTTCCAGGGTTGAATTTTATATTTACATCTTCAAATAATTTACGGTCTCCGTATCTTAAGCTTACGTTAGTAACGGTAATCATTTACGAGCATACCTCCAAAATTTTCTTTATAATATCAAGGTTTTGTTGACTCATTAATATTGTAATGAGCTCTAAAAATAAAAACCGGTGATTTATTTAAGATTTACTATATGATTGACGCATTTTAAAATATAGCATCAAACATTAATTATAGATTAGTTGGTATGTATCTTCAATACAGTAGGGATTCAAATTATAAATTTCTTTTTATTTACAATGAAGAATGATGTTTGGAAGGTTAATCATATGAATCTAGATGATGGGGAGAAACGGGGCATATATGATTCGTTTGTTTATGTATTGTTTTTTAGTAAAAGCCGTCTTCTTATGGGAATAATAAGAAAGCCGGCTTTCATTCGAAAAATTAATTCGCTGTGATTATGCCACTGTTAGCGATATTGTTGACAGCTTGGTGTAAGGTTGCTTCATCTTGTACAAGAGCAATCCTAACATACCCTTCTCCTGAAGGTCCAAACGCAATTCCAGGAGTTACGGCAACTCCAGCACGGTTCATTAATTCAAACGCGAATTGTTTCGACGTCCAGTTACTTGGTAATTCAGCCCATACGAACATCCCTGCTTGAGGTGCTTCAACTTTCCAGCCAATTTCATTTAATCCATTTATTAAACAATCACGTCGGCTTTTATAAATGACTCTTGTTTGTTCGTTAAATTCCGCACCTTGCTGTAAAGCTAATGTAGCGGCATTTTGAATAGGGTAGAATACACCATAATCCAAGTTTGACTTTAATTGCTTAAGAGCTGCAATAATCTCAGTGTTGCCTGTAGCGTATGCGATTCGACATCCTGCCATGTTATAACTCTTGGAAAGAGAATTCATTTCAATGCCGACTTCTTTACTCCCTGGTAGTGATAAGAAGCTAATTGGTTTCGCATCGCTATAATACAATTCAGAATAAGCAAAGTCATGTAGGATGATTATGTTAAATTTCTTCGCAAACTCAATAGCAGCTTGAAACATTTCTTTCGTTGCCATAGCTGGTATAGGGTTTCCAGGGAAATTCAAGATCATTAAAGATGCTTTCTTAGCAATTTCTTCAGGAATACTTGTGAAATCAGGAAAAAAGCTATTTTCTTTCTTTAAAGGCATAAAGAAAGGCGTTGCACCTGCCATGGCTATTCCGGTTGCATAAGCGGTGTAACCAGGGTCAGGAACTAAAATGATATCACCTGGGTTAGCTAATACCATTGGCAAATGTACTAATCCATCTTGAGATCCCATAAGTTGAAGTATTTCAACTTCAGTATCTAATTCGACATCGTAATTCTTCTTATAAAAGGCGCCGACAGCATCATGAAAATTCTTTGTACCAGCTAATGAGTATCCGTATTGATTACTATTCAGCGATAATGAACCAATTGCATCTTTAACAAAATCAGGTGGCGGTAAATCTGGGCTTCCGATACTCAAATCAATAATTGTTTTACCTTCTTTCAGCTTTTCAGATTTGTATAGCGCAAGTTCAGTGAATATTGATGATGAAAAAGAATTCATTCGTTGTGCAAGTTTAATTTTCATATAGTTTTTCCACCTTAAACGATAGTGATTATTTTGAATATACACAATTATTATACTTTAAGATGATGCCTAAATGTTAAGTTGATAGGTTTTTTAGAAAAATACTATAATTAATGCAGATGAACTATACTTATGTATTTAAAAATGATACAGTTAAATGCAGTGTGCACAATGTGTATACGTAGAAGGAGGCTTACTACTAAATGAATAATTTATTTGCAGGTGAAATTGTAACTTTAAAAGTTGACCGCAAAACTGAATTTGGCTATTTCCTAACAAATGGTACGAGTGAAAAAAAAGAAGACGATGTTCTTTTACCTAATAAAGAAGTAAATGGTGAAATCGAAATTGGACAAGAATTAGATTTTTTCCTATTTAATGATAAGCTTGGAAGATTGACAGCATCAATGACTATTCCTGAAATTACATTAGATAAGTTTGGTTGGGGAGAAGTTGTTGGTTCACGCAGAAATCTAGGTGTGTTTGTTAATGTCGGTGTTACAAAAGATGTTTTAGTCTCTTTGGACGAAATGCCTTTACATGCTAAACTATGGCCAAAGGCAGGAGACCGTTTATATATGTGTTTATACACCGATAAAACAGGTCGTTTGTTTGGTTCATTAGCAACAGAAGACATCATTATGGAAGATCTTTTCAAACCAGCGCCTGAGAAAATGTACAACAGAATCGTTAAAGGTTATATATACAAGACGAAAAAAGTTGGTAGCTATTTAATTACAGATGAAGGATATCGTTGCTTTATTCATGAAAAGGAAAGAGATAAGGAGCCTCGATTAGGTCAATATGTGGAAGGCCGTGTAATTGATCAAAAAGAAGATGGCTCATTAAATGTATCACTTCTTCCTTTTGCACTTGATAAAATGAAAGAAGATAGCGATATTATTCTTGAATATTTAGGTATGCGTGGTGGAGCAATGCCTTTTAGTGATAAGAGTGCGCCTGAAGATATTATGGAGACATTTAACTTAAGTAAAGCAGCTTTCAAACGCGCTTTAGGAAAGTTGATGAAAGAAGATAAAATTTATCAAGAAGACGGATGGACATATACAAGTGACCGTCGGTAAATAAAAGAGAGGCTATTCCGCAATGGAAAGCCTCTTTTTTTATGGTTTACGTATTATATGGTTCTTACGCTTTCTTTTGCACGCTTTTACGTTTTGCAAAAGGCATCCACCAGTTCCATTCACCTAATAATTTCATTAGCGATGGCACTAGCAACAATCGAATAATTGTAGCATCGATAAAGATAGCTAATGCAATACCAATTCCTATTTGTTTAACAGGCACAACATCTGTAAAGGCAAATGCTCCTGTTAAAACAATCATAATTAAAGCGGCCGATGTGATGATTTTACTTGTTGATGATAGACCGACAATCGTAGCTTCATCATTGTTCCCTGTTTCGTGATAGGCCTCGTGAATGCGTGAGATTAGAAAGACTTCATAGTCCATGCTTAAACCAAATACAATACTGAAGACAAATACAGGAATGATTAAGGCTATATTAGAAGGGTCAAGTCCGAAATGGCCTTCTTGGAAAATCCATACAAGGATTCCGAATGTAGAAGTGAGTCCTACAACATTCATGATGATCGCTTTCAATGGAATAATAATTGAACGGAAAGCAAATAACAGGATGAAGTAGGTACTTACTAAAACAATAGCAATACCAATCCATACTTTATCAAATATTTCATCGAAAATTTCTTGATTGAATTTGGCTTCTCCACCTATCAGTAGTGGTACATCATAATTCTTCGTGCTCCATTCGCGTACCCAATCTTGTGCTTCCGTAGATGTTGCTTTAGCTTTTAATGTAACAGGGATTAATAATTGGTTTTCATTAATAAATTGGTCAATAGCTGGTTGTAATGCTGTTTTACCAGCAGGTTGCTGTAACATGCCATATAACTGCTCGCTACTTTCAGTTTTGGAAATGCTGTAAAGAGTAGTAGTCGATTTCACAAGCTTATCTTTTTCAAGATCTTTTATGATTGTCTCTAAATCTTGTAATCCTTGTTCACTTGTCCATGAACCATCGCGTTTGGCTATCATATAGACGGTAGCATGATCTTTTAATTGAAACTTGTCATTCATAATGGAAAAAGCTTCACGGGATTCATAGGAAGTTGGCAATGAATTCTCATCTGGTATTGATAGAACAATATCTTTAACGGGAATGATACCAGCAATTAAAATGAGAGTGGCTACCAAACTAATGATGATTGGTCTTTTCATAACAGCTTCTGCGAAAGTACGCCACTTCTTGCTACTGTCTTTGTTTGTTTTAAAAACAATACCTTTATCTAAATGCTTTCCTAAAAGCAATAATATAGAAGGAAGCAATGTCATAGAAGAAATGACAGCGACCGCAACTACTACCATTCCACCAATTGCAACAGTTTTAAATATATCAATTTCAATTATCAACATAGCTGCTAATCCTATAAAGACGCAAATAGCAGAGAAGATAATCGATTTACCAGCAGTGCGAATAGTAGTAATAACGGCTTGCTTTATATCGTTATTCTTTATCTCTTCTTTATAACGATTGATAAACAGTAATGCAAAATCAATGCTAAGAGCAAGGCCAATCATCGGAACAACATTAAGTAAGAAAACGGACAAGTTAAGATGATCACCAAGAAGCGTAAGAATACCTAGTGAAACAATAACCGTTAAAGCACCTACAATGATGGGGACAATTGCCGCTACTATACTGCTAAATGCGGCTAGCAATACAAGTAAAGCAACTGGGAGCCCGATCATTTCCGCTCGCATTAAGTCGTGTTGACTAGCTGTATTCATATCTTCACTGAAAACGGGACTACCTGTTAACATCGTATGATCGTATTTTTCTGTAATGTCACGTACTTGTTCAACGTAGGGTGACATATTGTCTTTATCTACATTGAAATTAAGTACAGTGTATGCTATATCTTGCTTGCTTTGTTCCTTGTATGTAAGTGGTGATTGAATGCTTGACGTAATATTGAGTTTTTCTATTTTGTTTGTCACTGTGGCAATATGTTTTTCGAACTCTTGCTGTGTTTGTTTTTCGTTTTTCTCGAAAACTACAAACATAGAGTTTTTGGGAAAATCAAAAGTTGAAGATAATTCTTTTTGTACTTGTTCAAACTCCCCTTCCATTTCAAAACCATCACCTTTAAGTTTTGAAGGTAAATCAATAGCAAAGAAAGCTAATCCAATGGAAATAACTAACCATATTGCAAGTGAGAATTTATAATGTTTAATGATATGTTTAGCGACATGATACATAATGTGTCCTCCTTTCATGTACCTATTTATTATGAAAGAAAAAAATCGAAAGATAAAGCATAAAACAACCATTTGTATATAAGAAAGTTTTGTCATAAAATAATATGATAGTTTATTTTTCAGAGTATGATAGATTTGAATGTAATATATTATAAGAGTTTGTTTTAATTTTTATTTATCCCGTTCAA
>NZ_JBALMO010000317.1:0-869 GCF_036963345.1 Bacillus sp. JJ722 | reverse complement strand
TAAAGTTTCACTTTATAGTAAGGAGTTAATGTGTAATGGATCAACCGATGCTACTATGGGATTTGGACGATACGATCATTATTACAAATCCAGAATTTGAAAAAACAAATAGTTACTGTGCAAATCTTCTTTCAAAAGAAATTTATGGCGATGATCGTGCGAAACAAGAACTTTTGCATATGCAAAGAATTTTAGACTTAAAGATGGTTTCAGAATTTGGGTTCATCCGTTCACGCTATTTAAATAGCTGGTTAGAAACATCTCATACTTATTTCGAGCAACATGGTTTAGCTCCACATCCAACCTTGTTGAACGAGATTATTGAAGCTGTAGGGGATATATATGTGCGTAAATATGAAAATGTTCCTGAATCAATCGAGGTCATTGAAAGTTTAAAAAATAAAGGTTTTTCAATGGCAGTATTAACGGCAGGAGAAGAGGAAGTACAGAGGAAGCGTGTAATCGAATCAGGTGTAGCTGATTTTATGGATGACATTCATGTTTATCCGTATAAAACACCCGAAACTCTCCAAGAAGTAATGGTGAAACATAGTAAGAAAAATTATGTGATGATAGGTAATTCTTTAAAGAGCGATATTTACCCAGCCTTAGCTAATAATATTTTGGGAATTCATGTAGTAAAAGAAACTTGGCAAGCCGATCAGTATGATATAGATGTTACAAATCCACTGTATAAGCCAATTCAAAATTTAATGGAAATACCAAATTTGTTGAAAACATCTTAATAGGAATTAAACAAAAGCAATTTTATTACTAGCTGTTATAAAATTGCTTTTTTAGTAGGCTACAACATATATAGCTTCCCAAAGGGAAAAGGGATAATTTGAATAAATAGACATATACTATAG
>NZ_JBALMO010000316.1:0-3851 GCF_036963345.1 Bacillus sp. JJ722 | reverse complement strand
TCTACTCGATTGCAGCTAACGGAGCAGTTTAGCGAAAGAAGGGTTATCTTATATTTTAAATAATCTGAATATTACGAAACGAAATGATTTGTTTTTCGTCCAATATATGAGGAGGTTGTTATGAAAAAAATCATATTATCATTATTTTTAATAGGCATATTAGTAGGTTGTTCTGAAAAATCAGTAACAAAAGAAGATTGGGAAGTAAGTCCAACTTTTAATATTCCTGTTGTCTTTGGAGATGGAACAAAAGGAGAATATGTTTTGGTTGGAGAGGAAGGAAGAATTGGTTTTTTAGTTGGCTCTGGTAAAGAAGGAGAAGCAGAAGCTCGACCAATTATTGCAGGAAACGGTAATAAATACATGTGGCATTTTTGGGGGGATAAAGAAGAATTTAATGGAAAGTTAAAAGTTGTTGGCATTAACGAAAAAGGAGAAGAACACAAAGTCCTTATTAGAAATGCGGGAACGTCTAATAGTGAAAAAGTTTGGGAGTATCCAGAAGTTGGAATAAGCCCTAATAATGGAGCTGATACACACGTACCATCAAATATGGAATTTCCAACACCAGGACTATGGAAATTAGAAGTTTATATTGGGGATAAATTATTCGGTGAAATCACTGTAAGTGTTGAAGAAAGCTAAATTCTTATGCTGCTAACGGGGCAGGTTTGTGGCATAAAATGACAAGGTCACGTAAATGAGCCACTTTATTTAAAATAACGTTCTTTCTGCATTAAAGTGAATAAAATCACTTTAAGAAAATAAATTAGAATAATAAAGAAGGAAATAAAAAGAGAAAGAAGGAACCAGGAATTTCTAAGGAAGGTTGTGATGAACATCAAGGTTAGGAATTTTTATTATCTAATTGCAGGCGTCCTTGCGATGCTGTTTGCCGTAACGCACGCATGGAACGGACAGTCCGCTGTGCTACCGAAGCTCAACATTGAAACGATATCCGTGGGTACCCAGACAATATTCACGTATGTCTGGCACATCATCACGGTGGAGAATCTGGTCTTAGGCATCGCTTTCATTTTCATGTCATTCCAAACTGATCAATCAAAAGTCCGGTTTGCCGCATGGTTGATTGCCGCGATCCTGATCGTCCGATTGATGGTTATTCTTGGTGTAACGGCATTACTTGACGTGTCGGGGCTTAAGGATACGCTTATAGATTCGATTGCCATCGTAATCTATGTCGCCCTCATCATACAGGGCACAAGAATGAAGAAAAAGCAGTTAAAATGAAGTTGTTACCGTTTTATCCCCTTTGGATTTTTTATCTAAAGGGGTGTTTCGTTTGTAATTCAGTGTAAACTGAACTTATAGAAATAATTTAAATCATATATGGAAGTATGTGAAAATATGTACTTAAACTAAAGGGTGCTTTACTTCAATAAGGAGTAAGGCTTTTTTCTTCTTAAACTAAAGGGCAGTTTACTTGAAGAAGGAATACCATTAGAATGGATTGTAAGAAAATTCAAAAAGAGGGTAAGAAATGTTTGCTTATAAATATAGGAGCTTAATGGAGGATTTTATAAACGAAGTAATCACAGTTGATGATTTTGAACGTGAGTATCTAATTACTTTTAAAAATGAAACAGAAAGAATGGGCAACACGTTATTCGAAATCTTAAACGGAGTTTTTGAAGCAGTTGATTGTTATTGGCACGAATGTCTTCCAGGACAAGAAACTGCCTTTGAAATATCCGAACAGCAACTAAGAAAAGAAGTAAATGAAGCATTGGTTAAATTAAATAGTTTATTGAAAAACCTTTAAATTTTTTCAACTAATAGGGTTCTTATATTAAAGATGAGATGGCTGCGGCTAAAGGGTTCCCTTTTGAGGTGCAAACATTGCAAATCACAACACATTTTTTGTCACTAATATCAATGCAATTCTCAATGGAATTCTCTATTAAATAACAATAATAAACGCAGAGAAGGGATAGCTTAATCGCTATCCCTTCATCTTAATTTCACTATCTAATCCCGTTGGTTGAAGAAAGTTGTTGTCTGTTTTTATTAAGTGTCTTCGTCGCTTTTGTACTCCAAAATATCACCTGGTTGACAATCTAAAGTCTTACATATCGCTTCTAATGTTGAAAAACGAACCGCTTTTGCTTTCCCATTTTTCAGAATGGAAAGATTCGCCATCGTAATCCCAACCCTCTCCGAAAGCTCCGTTACGCTCATTTTTCGTTTTGCTAACATCACATCAATATTAATAATAATTGCGATATCCTCCACCTCAGACCGTTAAATCATTTTCTAATTTTATATTAATAGCTTCTTGTAAAAGTCTTTGGAGAACAGCAGCAAAAACGGCGATCACCATAGAGGCGAAAATAATGACCAATCCGATTGGTATGAAACTTGGAGGATCAACTCTTTCCGCCATGAGATAGTAGAGTGGCATACCTAGCAGGTAGGGTGCTAGAGTTGAAGATCAGAGCTGTCATTTAGACAGCTTTTTCTTGTACTGTTAACGGTGCAGGATGATAGCGCTATAAGATGTGATAAAATGCAATAAAAGGAATATTTAAACAAAAGTGAGTACGAATAGATGTTAGGAATGGGGGGAAGGCGTGAAGTGGTTGAACAGTAAATGGTTTGATAAGTTTTTTTTAACTATGTGCTGGGTACTTTTAATCTATTTTATTTTAGGATTTGTATTTGTAGGGGGTTACATTCTTTTGCTATTTATTAGTGAACTTCAAAACCTATGGTAATTTAATGTTTTTCGTTTTTGTGGTTAAATAATACAAAAAAACAAAAGAGGAGAAAAATGGAGAAAATCTTAGTAAAAACGGCAATTTATACATTTCTTGTTTCCTTTTCATTATTGTTAGTGTCGTTAGATAGAGAAAGAGTTACACAAGATGCAGCTGGAAATTATTCAAGTGAAGCTTATACTTATCCAGAATATTTCTTGATGCTATTAAGGTACTCAATCATCATTACTTTCATTTTGGTTATAGTTGTATTTTTGATTAAATTGTATAAAAAATTTAAAGGTAAGAAGTTTTTATAAATGCGTTGGAACTTATTCCAGATTTTTTTGTAACACAACCAGCTAATAGTTAGTTTGTGAAGAATAGTACTTAAACAAACAGGTGCTTTAGTAGAAGATCAAGGCTCTCATCTAGGTAGCTTTTCTTATTGGACTAACGGGGAAGTTTTCTTGAAGAAGGAATATTGGCTTATAGTCAAGAATAGATAAATATAAAACCTTAGGAAGTGAGAAAACGGTGACTAATAATAAAATTGTTGGTGCTAAAAGTATTCCTTTTAGATTGATAGAAAGAAATGAAGAGCAAATAATTTAGTTATTGTCTTACCAGGGGCTGGTTACACAACACAAGCTCCATTGTTACACTTTACAACAGGGTTATTTTATACTAAAGGTTTTGATGTATTACACATTAACTATACATATAATAGGCAAGAGATGTCTGTTCTAAGTGAAAGGGATTTCACAAGAGATGTACAACTTGCAATCGACAACGCTATCAAGAACAAGAAATACAGTAATTATTATGTAGTGGCTAAATCAATAGGAACAATAGCTTTAAGTTATCTGCTTAATAATACAATGTTGAAAGATGCAAAAGTAGTATGGTTGACTCCATTGCTACAAAGAGATGACGTATTTAACGCAATGGTTAACAGTGATAATAAAGGACTTTGTATTATTGGAGATAAAGATAGTTGTTTCATTGTGGAACGAATTGAAAAATTGAAAAATAATCTAAATCTTATATTAAAAGTGGTTGATAGTGGAAATCACAGTTTAGAGCTTGATGAAGAACCAATAAAATCTATTGAAATATTAAAAAGTGTAATTT
>NZ_JBALMO010000315.1:0-1416 GCF_036963345.1 Bacillus sp. JJ722 | reverse complement strand
CAATTATTAGTTGTGTCTAATAATTTGGAGAAGTTCACATCATTTGGATTTTCCTCAATCTTATGTTGACAATACATGTTACCCGATGATCTTTACAACATTACCTTCACTATCAGTAATATTGGTCTTTATAATTTGAATGATTAGACCTTGTATTGAAGGAATTTTAATTACAGTTTCCTTCGGGAGTAACATTTTGCTGAGCTCAGCGGCTGTCAAATTATTTAGTATAATCCGGACTTCTCCCTCTTCAACTATACAGTCTGATTTCTCTCCTGGCTCAAAAACAACCAGAACATCAGGTCCAACGAGGCTCAGTTTGTTGCCTTTCGTAATACGGCCACGGAGCAGTTTTCCAATAATTTCAGCTTGCTTAGCGCCTAATTTGAGCGTGGAAGGAGTTTTCTTAAACCACCCTTTTTTACCTGACTCCCATTCCAACTGACTCACAAATAAAAAGCCAGTGCTTGAACCATCTTGCTCCATTCTAGTATGTACAACTTCAGAAACAGCAGGAATTCGCAGTAGAGAATCGCGTTCTAAATCTGTTATGAATTGCGGCATATATTGTTGACAGGTAGAAAGCACACCAAGCGTATTCCATACCTGCATCGCTTCAAGTTCATCACCAGTTATGCCAACCATCTGCAAAAACTGTACTTGCCCATTTGGCGTATCGATTGTAGTAAGTTCGGGATTATTGATAAAAGCTAGCGCAATCAAATCAGTATCAGATTCTAAGCATATAGGACCGTTCGCATCTAAATAATCACCCGCTCTAAATACATTACCGGTGTTAAAAACATATCTCCCCATATTTTGTAACAAATTTAGCGCCCATGCAGGTGGTTCTTCTTCATCTGCATTGCGGGTCAATCGAAAAGTTAATTCAAATCCATATCCACTTTCATCAGCATTGTCGGATTCTTTATCATAAAGCTCTGAAAAGCCATTAGTTACAAAATGCCAATGCGGATTTGGTGTGTCCGACTTGTAGGCACTAATCCCCTCCAATGGATCTGGACCACCCAATGCATAAGATATGAGGGTTCCGTAATGCTTGGGCTCCTGATCTCCATAAATTTTTGACATCTCCTCATCAATGGCATCCCAACCGGTTGTATTTACTTCTTCACTCAAAATTTTATTCCCCCTATTTGATTATAAATAAATACATCTCTAACATACCCACTCAAAGATATAAGGAAAGGAGCTGTTACAGGTCATTTCCCTCTATCGTTTTGATTACAAGAAAGTTCACTAACGATAACATCGTACCATGTTATTACAAATAATTCAGAAAAAAGAAGTGTTGAATATAGGACTAAATATTTTAAATATGATTTATCATTTTTCCACTCCAAATTAAGCATTATAAACATACTTATGTAAACTAATTTATAATATATTACAAAG
>NZ_JBALMO010000314.1:0-1193 GCF_036963345.1 Bacillus sp. JJ722 | reverse complement strand
AATATATAAAGGGTCTTGCATATTTTACATGACTAATATGTAATAACCTTCACTTATTGAACTTTAGTACTTTGGTACTTTTACTTGCATAAAAAAGCCAGGAAGGAAATAAGAACACCATTACAATGCCGAAACGCACTTTTTTATTTAACAAGTTCACTACAACTGGTATTGTTGAACAAGAACAAAAAGGCGTAACAAAAGCAAACACAAGGGCTGCTACCACTCCTAAAAAAGTATTTTTCCCTGATAGAAATTTATTGATTTTATTGTATGGCACAATTGCTTGTAAAAAGTTGATCGCAAATGATATAGCAATGAAAAGAACAGTTAACTCTAATGCGATAAATAAAAATTCGTTTATAATCTCTTTAATCATGTTCCCACTTCCTAAATACTTGCGATTTGCAAGTATTTAATATTATTTTATTTGCAAATTGCAAGTAATTATTAAGATTGTATTACCCTAATGGGGTAGTACAACATTTATCACTTTTCGCCATACTCTTATTCAGTAATTGAATAGAGCATACAACCATTTCTTTTTCTTCTTGGCTCATGTTAGCAAAAACATCATCCAGATATTGATTCATTTGCTGCTCAATGTCATCAGCTACTTTTTTTCCTTCTTCTGTTAGTGATAAGATGGTGATTCTACGATCATTTGGATCAAGTGTTTTTGAAACAAGACCCATTTTAACCAGAGATTGAACCTGCCTACTGAACGTGGTAATATCTGTTCCTAAAGTTTCAGCCACTTCTTGGATAGAAGGATAGTATTGATGTTCAATTTCATAAAGTATATGGCTTTGGACAAGAGAAATATCATGCCCCCCTGCCTGACAACAGTTTTTATTTAAAAAACCAAAACGTCTACTGAATACTTGAAAAAGCCGCCTTAAGTTATCATCCAATTTAATCACCTCGCAGATTAGTATGTACTACTTTATTTATAGTTTGAAATAATAAATATAACATAAAACCATATAAGTGTTTCAAGCACTTGTAACTTGATGGGATTAGAATATCACCGTTACTTGCAAATCGCAAGTAATTCTAAAAATTATTTTTTCTAGTAGTTGTCGACAATAAAAATCAAAATATCATGTGTACTTGCAAATAATTAATTGCAAAATGCAAGTAATTATTTATAATATATAAGTAATAAGTTATATAATTAATTGTAATGTTTC
>NZ_JBALMO010000313.1:0-1670 GCF_036963345.1 Bacillus sp. JJ722 | reverse complement strand
ACTTTAGATCAATTAAAAGAATTAAGTCAATGTACAGAAATTGATTACATAGAAAGTAAAGAAGATCTAATAAATAAATTCCTTGCTAATCAAAAATTATCAAAAGTTCTGCAGTACTTAAAGGAATTCCAAAACAAGAAAAAAAAATCAATAGACACTATATATGAATGGGTATATTCTGAATCAGAAGTAAGATATGATTTAAGTACTTTAAACAAACTTTATCATCTTTACATAAAAAAACCTACAGTTTTATTTGATGTATTCACTTTACATAAGTGGCTTTGTAAAAGTTCTGGTGAAAAATATATCTATCAAAATAATATTACCCAAAAACAACTTGATCAATTTACTACTAATAAACAATATGAGACAGCAATGACAAATGATCTTCATACAAATTCAAAAGATCATGAATATAAAATTGTCTCCACTTCTACGTTTACTAGCAAGAAAATAATTGTACTTATATATAAACAGATGTCTGATGTAGTTCTTCCAGATTTCGATGGTAACAAAAGAAATAAAAAGATTTCTGAAATAATGTTTGAAATTAATCTTAATGATAAATCTATCTCAATTAAAACTACTAATAAAAAAGATGAACATTCACTTTTAAAGTATTTTAATGAAAATTTAAATACCAAACTTCAAAAGTTTACCATGAAGCCTTTTAAAGGATTTACAACCGAGATATTTCAACAATTACTTTCTAATGAAGATATATCAGAAAACACTGACTACAACATGTATATTTCTGGTATTTCATTTAATTCAAGTAACCTTTGGAAATCTCCTGTTTTATCTTTCGACCTTAAAGATGATGATGTTTGGCCAGCAGTTGTTGAAGGGCATGAAAAAGGAATGATTAGACCTAAAAGTTTAAAAGATATAAAGTATATAAGATTATCATTTAAAGACATGTCTTCAAAGAAAATATATACAATGATAGAAGCAAATGGTGATATAACTTTCCGCTTACAGGACGCTAACCTTACAATTGAACAAATCGATAAAATTAACGGATTATTCAAAAGTATTTTTGGCGTCCCAATTAATCAACCTATTAGTAGTCAAGATTTTATTGAAGGAAAAGCTGACAAATTAGATTTTATCCTAAAGCACTGTTCACCTTCATTACTATCTGATAATTCGATTTTTGAAGAATTAATCGATGAGCAACTAATAACTAAAAACGAAGAAAATGGCTATTCTTGTACTAATCCTGAATGTAGTGTCCTTTACAATGATGAACCAGAAAATGATTGTGAAAAGTGTGGAAATGATGAATTTGAATTTAAAAATAGGATTAGATATGAATTAAATTTTAAAAGAATTAAATCACTTACAAAAAAGAAACTCTCTTCATGGAGCAAAAATAGAAATATTAATTTTCTGAGTGATACCAGCATAACCATTTATAGCAAAAAATACAATTTAATGAATATAGAGACCTCGTATGGTTCTATACAAATTTTAATTACAAAAGATTTATTGCCTACAAGAACTTTAAATAGATTCAGAAAGCTCATGACTCCTACCATTATTGTATATATTGGACATCATGAAGCTGATTTTATACATCAAAATACCGATAGTATCTTTCCAACAAACTTTGGAAAAATTTACGCATATGAAGAAGCTGATTTTAATATACACCTTGACTATAT
>NZ_JBALMO010000312.1:0-1238 GCF_036963345.1 Bacillus sp. JJ722 | reverse complement strand
GTATAATTTCTTTTAAATTTTCACATACTGTCACTAACAATAATAGGAACGTGTATGTATTGACTAAGCTTAAGAAAAAAGGGTGAAAATGATATGGTAACAATTACATTGGATACTATTGAAAATCGAGTTCGCCCTAGAAATAGAGATGAGGAATACATTTTAATTAGATTTAATAGAAAATAAAAAAAGGTATGATCTTATTGGATATAGGGGTTTTATGCCCACTTGCAGTTATCCCGATACAACTCCTTACCCCAAAAGTGGCGTTTTTCAATGTGCAAGTATAGTTCCTTTTATTTTTAGACTTACGTTCAAATAGAAAATCTATCACTTTTGTAACTTTCGAATTGAAGAATTCAAGAATTTAAGAGACAAGACAGCTAATTTAATATCATTAATAAATAATTATTTAAAATTTATATTCTTCAATCACGCTTTCGATACTTCTTAAATGTCCGCGACCTAAACACCGTAGTACTGTGTATGTAGATTCACTGCTTCTAAGGCTTTATTTAGATGATTTAAACCATAATCATTTTTAATGTGATCTAAGTAATATTTAGTAGCATCAGTATTTATTGTTCTAGTGTACCTTTCTCCATTCATCATTGAACAAAATGCTTCAATATAGTCCCCAGCGCTACCTTGATTCATCCCTAACTCACTATACAAATTATTTGTAGCAGACGTTTTATCAATCTGTTTATGTTAGACTTTTTTAGTATAATAATAGCTTCTAGCAACAATTTCTTTAGTTATTTTCATAATACACCACCCCTATCCTTTTACTATTGGGTAATTTCTAGGATATCAAGTGTATTATTCGATAATTCCAATTCCTCAATAATTACAAATACAAAATCAATATATCCTAAAAGAGAAAGAAATAGCCTGGGGAGAATAAAACAATTTAATAAAATCTGAAGATTAATTTTAAAAAATCCATCACTTGTTTATTAAAATTTCATTTGAGCGAATGAAACAATTAGCTGAGTTTACTGATTTAGAGGAACTAAGTTCATCTTTTTTCCAATCAGCTACTATTATAAAAGCAGGGAAGTTAATAAGAGATATGTTAAATATTTCAGAATTGGAATATGATAGTGCAATTGTATACTGTAAGCTAAGTGGGGGAAGAGGGTATGAAAGTTGTTAAGTTGGAATATGTAACAACTGACTTAAATTATTGATATTATTATTAAAACTAGATTAGCAGTGAATGTTTTTACATAATG
>NZ_JBALMO010000311.1:0-9965 GCF_036963345.1 Bacillus sp. JJ722 | reverse complement strand
AAAGCGCAGGATTAGACAGGAAATTTATAATAAAGTGGAATAATGTCACTTCTTGTATATACAAAAAGCAGCCAACAAAAATATTTGGAGAAACACTTAACCTATTAATAATAAAACCAGTCATAATAGACTGGTTTTATCTAGGAAACTTTATGTGAAGATGATAAAGAATGGTCGAACTTCTTTTTTATGTGGTGAAAATAATGCAATATAAAGAGAAACTATTAGCTCGTTTTAAAGACCAAATAAAAACAAATAAACATTTGATTGGTGTTGCTGCTGGATCTGGTTTAACATCAAAGTATGCGGAACAAGGTGGAGCTGATTTAATTTTAGCGTTAAGTTTAGGGCGTTTAAAAATTATATTCTTATATGACAACAAGCATACTAATGTGGAAATAAGAAAACTATAGATTAAAACCCTTTGATAAATAGGCTTAGTGACCTTAAACAATCTGTCAATTTAATCTTGTAATGGCAAGAAAATATCGATCATGTTCTCTTCTTGATCAAGAGAGTTTATATCTGCCCAATATTCGAAATCAAAAGGGCGAGTATGTTCGATGCCGTTCTCACGGATTGCATCATAAGTTTCTCCTATACTAGATTCAGGCCCCTTATGAGTCACCTTTACGTATTTTCCTGCTGGAATTGTATGCCGAATAAATCCATCAGGTATTTGGTCAAAATTACTGACTTCTACTGCAACAATACTTTCGAAAGGCGCATCTGGCGTCCATTCACAGTCTTCGTAAATTTGGACTAAATACATCCCGTCATTATCCAATCGATTTGAAATCTCATGACGCTTGCTTATGAGTTCGTCCCGTAATCTTTCGATGATTCTCTTTTCTAGATCTTGATTTACAGACGCTGTTACAGTGTAACCAATCAGTTTCGTTTCATTTCGTTTCAATGTCTGAACTCTTTCCATTGTCATTTAGGAAGCAACTCCTTATTTATAATTAAAAATTAGGGGATAAAACCTAACCCTACTTTGGTTTATTGAAAAACTTTAACATTCAAAGCTATACCATAGTAGGGTTGGATTCATTAACTGTAAGTTCTCATGTAATTAGTCGTCATCTTGGTCATCACGATCATCATCTATTTCGTTTCCATCATCAGAATCATCATCATCATTACTATTGTTATTATTATTAATATTACTATTATTATTATTATTATTTGGAATCTTTGGTTTGTTAGCAGGACGCTGCTGCTTTGGTTTACGTGAAATAGGGCCGACTTTACCTGAGTTAGCCTGAACGTATACATTTACAATTTCTTTTGTTGTAAGAATCGTTATTTTGTATTGTTGACCTTGCTTAGTGTTAATTAGCTCAGCTTTTTCAACTTTACCGTTCACTTGTTTTTTTGCAATATTAATGGCTCTGTTTTGAGGGATGAGCGTTTTTTTCTGTTCTGGTTGTTTTGGTTTAGTTGTATGAGCATTCGTTTCAGCTGAATTTATCGTAAGTACTTTTTTATCTTTTAAACTATACGTTACTTCTTTCTCTTCGGATCCTACTTTAACTTTGCTTATTGCAACTGATTGACCGTTTTGATCTGATTCTTTTATGTCAGTTACTTTTCCATTAGTATGCTTTTCAATTGCAATTTTTGCCTCTTCAATTGTTTGTTCACTTTTCGCTAAATGCTTTTCTAGTAATTTCATGTTTTCAATTTCTTTAGTATGAGAATTGACCGTTACATTGTATATGCCTTTATCTGTTTCTAAACGCATATGATATACATCTTCGCCATTTAATTGCACTTTTTTAATACTATTTACATTTCCACTGTATCGATTTTGCACAATTTTCTTTGCTTCTTCTTTTGTTAGTGCAGCTTCAGGGGAGCTATTAAACAAAGAAAAAGTAATAAATATGGTACCTAAAACAATGATTCCCAGTAATAATATTTTTATATTTTTACTCATGATAATGCTCCTTTTCGGGGAATGAGAATGACAAAGGTAGTTCCTTTTCCTTCTTCACTATTTACTTTTATTGTGCCAGAATGAGCGGTTACGATTTGTTTGGCAATGGATAAGCCTAAGCCAGTTCCACCTGTTTCTCGACTTCGAACCTTATCTACTCGATAAAAACGATCAAAGATGTGCGGTAATTCTGCTATAGGGATACCTATGCCTCGATCAGATATCGATATTGCTAATGTTGTTTCATCTTCTGAAACGTCGACATTAATAATGGAGTCGCTATATTTACGAGCGTTGTCTAATAATATAAGAATCAATTGCTTCATACCTTGCTCATGCATTGGGATGATATATTCGTCCTTATTGAATGATACAGTTATATCTCGATTATATGTTCTTTGTAATTGCTTCACAGTTGCTTCAATTATAGGACGAATATTTCCCATCTTCATTTCTACATCCCACATTTCTTCACTTTTTGCCAGATTTAACATTTGATTTGTCATCATTTTCATTCGCTCTGCTTCTGAAGAAATGGCTTCAATGGCTTCATCTAATATGTCTTCCCGTTTTCGTCCCCATCTCTTTAGCATTTTTGCGTAGCTTTCGACTACAGTCAAAGGTGTTTTGAGCTCATGAGAAGCATCTGATACGAATTGTTGTTGTTTGTAAAAGTTATCATGAAGGATATCCATCATACCATTGAAAGTATCTGCCATTGCATACAACTCGTCTTTAGACATTTTATCTATTTTTAATTTCTTAAATGATCTGCTTTTTTGAATGTCTTTCATAGTCGCTGTCATTCGTTTAATAGGTGTTAAAATTAAAGTACTTAACATTCTTCCAGCAAAGAATGCTGCTACAATTACAATAGCAGATGAGACGATCAAGATAAATGATAAACTCTGAAGGTTCTGATAAATGTGATCGATATTCTGCACAACTTGTAACGATACAACTTCACCATCCTTCCAAACAAATGGAACGGAAACAACAGCAAATTTTGTGTTATCACGATTATTCATAGTCATTACTTTGGAAAATTCTTTTGAATCATTTGGTATTTTAAGATTGTGGTAAGTATTATTTGTCGCGACTGCCTCTATTGGCTTCTTTTTGTTATCTTTAGCAATTCGTAACATACCTTCGGGTGGTAAAAAAGACATTAAAAAAAGGTCGTCAATATCAATATTTTTAGAAATTCCTGTATTTAGAGAGTCTATCGTGTTTATGGCTGTTAAATGTAATTGTTTCAACTCTGCATCAATCGTGATTTTTTTATATATCAAGTAAACAGCGGTATTTGTAATGATTAATAATAGAAAGACAAGCAGAGTCGTTAATAGATGAATGCGAGTTCCTAGTTTCAATGCCCATTCACTCCTTAATCATATAGCCAACTCCGCGTACAGTATGTATAAGCGAAGTATCAAATGGTGTATCTATTTTTTTTCGTAAGTACCTAACGTAAACATCAACAACATTCGTATCTCCGTAGTAATCATAGCCCCATACGTTTGTAATTATTTGCTCCCGATCTAAGACACGATTACTGTTTTCCAGAAAAAATAATAGTAAGTCATATTCCCTTTGTGTTAGTTCAATGTTCATTTCACTTCTCTTCACTTCCCGTGTGTTGGGGAAGAGTTGTAAATCGGCAATTTGTAAACATTCAATTTCTGTTTTTGTTTTTATTTGGTTAAAGCGTAAATGAACACGTATTCTAGCAAGCAGTTCTTCAATTTCAAATGGTTTTGTCATATAATCATTTGCGCCTAAATCTAGACCATTTACTTTATCGAAAACGGAGTCTCTTGCTGTCAGCATTATAATGGCGATATCTTCACGTTCTTGACGAATTCTCCGCAATACTTCCATACCATTTAGTTGCGGAATCATAACATCTAATAATATTAAATCAAAATGTTCTTGTTCATATGCTTCTAAAGCTGCTTTGCCAGTGTGAACAACCTTTGCTTCATATCCCTCATATTCAAGCTCTAATTGAATAACACGAGCGATCTTTTCTTCATCTTCAACAATTAAAATTCGATTCTTCAAATCTATCACCTCGAAAACAATTGATGAACTTTACAGTGTTAGTCCAGTCCACCTCCAATAAGTGTAGTAAAAGATCACCATTACGACAACATATATGGGCATTAATATGAGGCTAAGTTTGATTAAATCCTTTGCAGGATAAGAAACGTGTTCATCTTCATGAAATAATAAAAGTGCTTTCGAACTAACTGGAAATGTTACACAATAGTTCATACCTACTAAACTAAGAAAAACAACTGCTGTAGAATTCAGATCAAGCGTTTGACTAAGCACTAGAAATGCTGGAATCATCACGACCGCTCTTGTTGTATGAGAGGTAATAAATAAATGTGACGTTGTCGAAATGATAAGAATGATTAGTAAAACTATAAAGGATGGAGCAGATTGTAAAAATCCTAGTTTACTAAAAACGATTGATTGAAGCCAATCGACAACACCAGTGTCAACAAGTGCTCTTCCAAGAGCTGTCGCAGCTGCTACAAAAATGATTAAATTCCACGAGACACTATTTATACCTTGTTTCCAATTAATGATTCCATAGTTAGGTAAAATAAAGAACAGAGCACCAATCATTGTGACAAACGCGATATCATAGCCATGAATACTCTCTGTCATCCAAAAAAGAATTAATCCTGAAATCAAATAAAGTGTTCGTTTTTCTTTTGCAGTAAAAGGCTGTGCTTTGTCTGGAACATCTGTCTGCAATTGAAGTGGAGCATTTTTCCAAAACATGAAACGCATAACGAATAAAGAAATTCCGCACATGACGAGAGCAAATGGAGCCCCCCAGATAAACCATTGAAAATACGATATTTTTTCACCTGTTGATGTATTTAACAAGCCGATCCCAATGATATGAGAACCTGCCCCAATAAGGGTTGCTGAAGATCCAATTAAAATAATTACAGGCACGAGCATAGCTAATGTGGCTTTCTGCTTTTCATTAGTGAACAATTGATTTAGTTCCTTAACAACAGGAAGTGCTAATGCAGCACGACCTGAAGTAGATGGAATGAAAAAGGACAATGGTTGCAATGCTAACGTTAGTAATGAAAGAATATGACTTGAGCTATTCGCTTTTTTCAAAACGGTATTTGATAGACGTGAAGCAAGACCGCTAGAACGAACACCTTCACCAATAATAAACGAGCCAATCATTAACCACACCACTTCTTCTGAAAAAGATTGGTACAGTAGGGAAGGGGGACTAGCTTTCAATAGAACAATAGCTGATAAAGCACCTAATGCAACAAAGCCTGCAGAAAGTGATGAGAAAATCCAAAGTAACATTGCGAATAAAAAAATGATAAAAGTAACTTTTCCGTTGTAGGAAAGATCTTGTAATAAGATGAGAAGTACGCCACAACCAATCATACTCGCAAGTATTACAAGTGTATTTGCAGGAAGTTGATCTATTTTTTGTAAGATCTTTGTAGGAGTAGACTTTCTCCTTGTTGATCGTAATTGTTGAAGCTCCATATCATTTCTTTCCTTTCATTCATCGACTTTTGAGCAATACGATAACCAATTAGTACATGTCTAAATGCAGCTTCAGTACTATCAGAAATCCAAGATGCCGCTTTCTTCATCGCCTTTTCGAGTGAAGTTGGTTTTTGAATAATGCTTGAGTAAGCATCAATGCCATTTTCATAGTTTACTTTTGCATTTTCACCGATTGTACCAGTAATCGCTATAACAGGAATGCCTCTTGTTTTTGCAATTCGTGCAACTTCAGCAGGGATTTTACCGTTTGGTGTTTGAAAGTCGAGGCAACCTTCTGCTGTTAAAACAACGTCAGCATCTAAAATATGTTTCTCAATACTGATGTATTGCATAATAATTTGGTAGCGAGGATGCAAGTTTGCTTTAGCAAAAGCAATCAGCCCAGCTCCTAAGCCGCCAGAAGCTCCACTTCCTGGACTCGTGGCAACATTAATACCAAATTGCGTATTTATTAAACATGCATAATGGTCGAAAGCAGCTGCTAATTGCTCAACTTCTTCAGGTGTAGCACCTTTTTGTGGGCCGAATACACGAGCCACCCCTTGGTCTCCACATAGAACATTATGCCAATTACAAGCTACATCGATTTGCACATCTTGTAAGCGAGGATCTAATTCTTGTAAATCGATACTTGCCACTCGATGTAAGTCACCGCCACCTTTAATGAAAAGCGGTTCATCCGATTCATTTTTAAAGATGGCTCCTAAAGCTTGTGCCATCCCAGCACCGCCATCAGATGTACCAGAGTCACCACATCCTATTAAAATACGATTAACACCGAAATCTAGTGCTCCTTTTATCAATTCACCGACCCCTTGAGTAGTCGTCCATAAAGGATTCCGTTTATCGCGTGGTACAAGTTTTAAACCTGCTACAGCAGCCATTTCAATAACAGCTGTTTTTTTATTATTTTCCATGTAAACGCCGAAGTAGCTTGTGATAGTTTGACCAACTGGTCCTGTTACTTCTTTATAATAAAGTTTACCTTTTTTGATTTTTACGATTGTTTTAGCAAATCCTTCTCCGCCATCAATCATCGGTATAACAGTTATATTTGCATTTGGATTTAAACGGTGAACACCTGCTTCCATTGCTGCAGCAACCTCTTCAGCGTCTAAACATTCTTTGAATCCAGATGGTACCATGACAATTTTCATTATGTTATCCTCCTTGTATTAGGAATATCTATTTGATAATTCTTACTATAATGATGTAATCAGAGAGGACGATTAGAGAAAGATTAAAATTTGATGAGAAATGGGTTAAAAATTGAGAATTTTTTATTTTAATCTCGTAATATAGTGGATGGTGGAAGGTTAACAGTCTACGATGATTTGTTTGAAATGATGTTATAAGCTTGTGATGGTAGTTTCCCGATGCATATATTAATAGATGTCATACAAAAATGTAATGAAAAACCGGGTGAGAATCATATTACAAAAAAAGAAGCCCAAATAGCAGCAACAAAAGAAGAAAAGAATCTAGCTGAAGGATTTGAACAAACAGATCTTACCTTAGAAACTTTTTTATATGAATGGCTTACTGAATATAAAAAAGGAACTATTAGAAAAAACACATTCATATTACATGAGAGAAATATTAAAAAACATATCGCTCCCTATTTTAAGAAAATTCTAATTCCCAAAGTGAAACCTATTATGCATCAAAAGTTCTTAAACTTTTTATCTGAACAAGGATACAGTAAAAGAACCACTTGACCAAAAACAAAAAAACCCTCAATACCAATGGTATCAAGGGTTCTACTAATTAATACATCGTCATATATTGGTCACGTTCCCAAGGATGTACTTGTGTGCGGATTATGACCTTCGAATTTACAAAATGTCATTTATTTTTATAAGTGTTGTCATTTAGGCTTTTTTCAAATAAATTAACCAATACAAATTCATATTTTTAAAGTAAAAAACTAAAAAAATGTGGTCAATTTGGTGGTCAATTTTTCCCTCAATCATCAATTCTATTAATACTGATTATCCACTTCTGTTTTCTCTACAAATCCATTAATATTTCTTTATTCCAAAACAAACTAGGTATAACAAGCTCTACCATTTTGGGGCAGTTTTAATGATCCATTTCTTCCTAAAAATAACAATTAAAACATATGGATGTAACACGTATAAACAGCACACCAACATTCTTATTCCCTTCACCTGTGAATATAGAGAAATACTGCATCTGAATTGGTACGTAGAGTAAATGGTATATTTAACTGGCTGGAATTATAAACGATTTAATGAAATATTACTGTCGATAAAGTATAAAGTTTGGATTCTTGCAATAAAGATAGAGTAATTTCAATAGTTTCTTAATAAGGAGGAGCTCATGAAGACCTGGAAAAAGTATAAGGATAGGGAAAATAAATATGCTGCTACATTTGAGTTGGGCGACAGAACAGTTATTTTGCCCAAAGGAGCAGTTATTTCTATTACTAGAGGAGAATACTTTAGCCTTCCTAGACTTCTTGTAAATGGATTATTAAATCATTTTGTCATGAAAACCATGATAAATAATTCTAATTTGCTGTATGCAGAATTAACTGGTCAATTACAAGGTGGAGTTGGTCAAACTATGACAGTTTGGAAAAATGGTAAGTCAATGAATCAATTTAGAAAAGTTGGATTTCATAATTTTGCTCGAAAATTCTTCGGCTGGGTTTTTTATAGTGGAAGAGTTCAATCATATTTTCTAACGTGGGAAAATCAAGGGTATATTCCTACTTCAGAAGAAGCAACTTTCATAGTAAAAAAATATGGGCGACATTTTGATGGAGGAAAACTAAGGCGGAAGTCTTCCACCCCAAAACTGTAAATTTAAATGGAGTTTTAGTGTATGTGCTAAATAAGGATTGGTGCCATCTTTTTAAACAATCTTACAAAACTATAAAAGTTCAAGTAGTTAAAGAAACAAAATAGCCACTAGGTAATTTACTTAGTGACTGATATAGTGATAAAAGTGTATTTGATTTGAAGATACTTCTATTATAAATAGATTAAAATCACCTGTAAAATAGCTAAAAATCCATTTTACTAAATAAATCCAGATTAATCTCTCTTTAATCTTAGTATTTTTTATGATTTCCTAAACATTTAATATCTCATTAAATAACTTTACTTCTCTATGCAATTTAATTTTAAGGTTTCTAGTTTACTTACTAAAACCTTAGATATCTTTTACGACCATGAAGAAAAGCCCTTTACTATAGAAAGGGCTTTAGACATTTTATTTAAGTTTAACATCAGCTTCAATCGTTTTGGTATTAGATCCACCCTCTTCAGAAGCATCAAAGATAAATTTTATCGATGTAATATCAGCAACATCTTCCGTATTTTCTAACACAAATATGATGTCGCCTTCTTTTTTAACTCCACCATGAATATCTCCTGAAATATTTTTTGACAAATACATATCCATCTGAACTTGTTCACCTGTAGACGTAACAATCTCTGCTGTATTTAAGCCTAAAACATATTTTTTATCAGTGGTGTTTTCTGCTCCGAACCATACTGAAACAGCTTTATATCCAGGTTGAGCCTGTTCTATTTTATACGCTTCCTTAATATCATTTGTAACAGACACACCGTAGATATTAAATTTTAAAGCTCCGTTATCATAATCGCCTTGCCATTCAGCCCCACGATACTTTATGAAGCCACCTTCTTCTACAGTTCCAGTGGCAGCCTGCTGTTCTTCTTTTGTCATAGAAGCAAAATCTTTTGTAGGTTCTGTTGCTACTGCAGGTTCAGCATCTTTATCTTCAGGAGCTGTAGTTGTTTGACCTGACCCTTTTTCTTCTTTCGGTTCCGCTGACTCTTCTGAACTACATCCAGCGATAACTATAAATAGTGCTAAACATAATAACCAAATACCTTTCCTCAAACCCTAACACCCTCTATATAACATTTTAGGTTAATTATACCTATTAAATTGAATAGAGACAACTTTATGTCTAATTATGTCGTCCACAAAAGGCTTTAGAGTTTGTAACAAATGAAACATTCCCTCTGACTTGAGATAATGATATTGCTTCCCTTTATTTTACCTTCACACTAAATCCACGCTTCACTAATTCAATAAACAGCTTATTCCTATCATCGCTTGATAAATCACTAACAACTAACTTTCTTTCCTCATTTTTTAGTAACTCAATTGCTCTTGGTTTATTTGAATCACGTCTGAGATAACCTTTTTTTATTAATCTTTGTAAATGACCTTGAACTGTAGACAAAGAGGCTAAACCAGTTGCATCACCTATTTCACGTACAGTTGGTGGAAATCCATGATGATTAGTGTATTCCTCAATNNGTGTCATCTCATTTCTCTTACCGATTGGTCCACATGAAAGGATACTTTCCATCTTAAAGATACAATCAGCTTTTCATTTTCTAAGAACAATATACAAATTTATTGTAAAGATAGTATTTCAATTTACCTATTA
>NZ_JBALMO010000310.1:0-1684 GCF_036963345.1 Bacillus sp. JJ722 | reverse complement strand
AATGTTGGTTTAACATCAATTTGCCCAGATACTTTAGAGATTGTTTGCCCTTCCTGTCCTGGAATGTGGACAATGAACGGCACTCGTTGTAATTGTACAGAATCAAATGGTGTAATCTCTTCTTTACCTAGATACTGAGCCATTGCCTTATTGTGATTCTCTGAAATACCATAGTGGTCACCATAGAGCACTATAATAGAATCTTCATACAAACCTTCTTCTTTCAGTTTATTAATAAATTGTTCAAGTGCTTCATCTTGATAGCGTACAGTTTGGAAGTAATTATTTAATGTCGTCGAATTAGAATTATACTTTTCAATTGACGCATCCTCTTCATCCAATTCAAATGGATGATGGTTTGTTAGTGTAATGAATTTCGCATAGAAAGGTTTTCCTGTAGCTTCCATCTCTTTTAGATGTTCTATAGATTGATCGAAGAACTCTTTATCTTTTAAGCCCCATCCGACAGAATTCTCTTCGGTAACTTCATAATCTTCAATGTCATAGAAATTTTCGTATCCTAAAGCTTGGTACATCACATCACGATTCCAGAAACTTTTATTATTGGCATGTAATGATGCTGTCGTATAGCCATTTTCATTTAAAATTTCTGGTGTTGCTTTATATTCGTTCTGTGAATTTGTAAAGAATACAGCACCACGATCTAATGGATAAAGTGAGTTTTCCACAATGAATTCTGAGTCAGATGTCTTACCTTGTCCAACTTGGTGATAGAAATTGTCAAAGTAATAACTTTCTTTAATAAAATCATTTAAGAACGGTGTAATTTCTTCGCCATTCACAGTATTGTTTATTACAAAATTCTGTGTGCTCTCCATTGAAATCATAATAACATTTTTGCCTTTAGCAGCACCAAACATTTCACTATTCGGTGGTATATAGTTAGCATTCACATAGTTCTCTACCTCAGCCAACTCACTTCCGTCGGCAAACGCTTTTTGTGCAGATGATTTCGATTGCAAGTAAATATCATAAATATGATAGTTGTATAATCCGATATTCTTTACAAGCATTTCACGGTCGAAAGTTCTTGTTAATAATTGTGGACGTTCCATTTCTGCTAACCCTAAGTTAAAAAAGCCAAGAGCAATGACAAGTAAAAAATATACACGACGATTTGTTTTAGAATATGTTTTATTCACAACAAACGAAGGTTTATATTTAACAATTAAGCATAAAATGATAACATCCAGGAAGAATAGTACGTCCCAAGGTGTTAACATACTAAAGATACTACCCTTTAAATCTCCAAGAACACTTGCTTGGGACAATAATGCAATTGTTAAGAAGTCTGTAAACTCTCGGTAATAAAGAACATTCCCGTATAAAATAATAGACAATACAAGACTCGTAATAATGATAAACTTAGGTCTTCTTTTATCTTTAAAGAATAAGCCTAGACCAAAGATAAACATTAAGAAACTTAAAGGACTAATAAACAAGATAAACTCTTGCATAGTATTTTCGATTGGAATTTCAAAACTAGTTTTATAAGTAATATATGTTTTGATCCACAGCATAATGATTGCTGCAGCTGTCAATGAAATACTTCTTACAGATAATTTCTCCAATGTGATTTTTTTCATTTTTAAAGTACCTCCCAATACAAACAAGCGTGTTAATAACAGCTTTCACAAAACACTTTATACTATTTTTATTAAAT
>NZ_JBALMO010000309.1:265-15644 GCF_036963345.1 Bacillus sp. JJ722 | reverse complement strand
AGCTGGACGTAGATTCACTCTATTTCAATGAGATCAACAACGTAGTATTTTATAAACTCCTAAATAATTAAAAAAGCTGAACACCTGATGTAGTCTATCAAAGTGCTCAGCTTTTTTATTATGAGTTTTTACGTATTAACGCTTCCTCTACAAGAGGTGGAACTAATGATGAAATATCACCTTTATACTTCGCTACCTCTTTAACAATACTAGAACTTAAAAAAGAATATTGACTATTTGTCATCATAAAAAATGTTTCAAGATTTTCGTCTAAAACGCGGTTCATTGAAGTTCCTTGCATCTCGTATTCAAAATCAGATACGGCACGTAATCCTCTAATAATCGCATTAGCATTAATACTTTTAGCATAATCAACAAGTAGTCCTTGATAAGAATCTACTATAACATTCGGAATGTGACTTGTTACATTCTTAATTAAATTTACGCGCTCTTCAACCGTAAACAATGGATTTTTTGAAGAATTATTCAATACTACTATGTATAATTCTTCAAATACTTTCGCTCCACGTTGTATAATATCGACATGCCCATTTGTAATTGGATCAAAACTCCCTGGACATATTGCTATTTTTGACATCTGTTTTCCTCCTACAGCTACTCATTTACTGACTTGTTATAAGTAAAAATAGAAATTGTTATCATCCCATATATTTCATGTTTCCATCGTGTAAGAGAACCAAGATGATCAGGTAATTCAACGTCATTGCTATGTTCACAAACAATAACACCATTTTCATGTAACAGTTTATTTTCCGTAATAACAGCTAACAAACTTTCTAACTTTTGTTTCTTGTAAGGTGGATCTAATAGAATTAGATCAAATACCAACTCACGTTTTATTAATGCTTTCATCGCTCTTTCACTATCATTTTTATAGACTTCTGCTTGATCAGTAAGCCCACAAGCCTCCAAATTAGCTCGCACAGTTGAAACCGCTTTATATTCGCGATCTACAAAAATTGCTCGTTCCATACCTCTACTTAAGGCCTCTATGCCAAGTCCACCGCTTCCAGCAAAGAGATCTAATGCAAGCCCACCATCATAGTATGGACCAATCATATTAAAGATCGATTCCTTTACCTTATCAGTTGTTGGTCGAGTTGAGACACCTGGAACTGCTTTTAAAGGTCTCCCTTTGCATTCACCCGATACAACCCTCATATACTATCACCACAATTCAATTTCGGTATTAATTTCTATATTATCCTAACACATTCATTTTACATCGCCAATCATTTTAATAAGATAAAAATTTACAGTCATGAATATCCCCTTGCTTTTTGGTCATACTATTTAGTAACAACACCTTTATCGAGGTTGTTGTTGCCAACCGCGGAGAAGACTTACGTTTCCCCATAAGTTCTTCCTCCGGTTTCTCCTCTCCCTTTCCCTTCTATCCTTTGATGGAAATAGAAGGACCCTGCAGAATTCTGCAGGGCTTTTTTTTTCAAATATGATACACCAATACCTTTGCCTAATAGATTATTGTGTAGAAATCGATATTTTCTCTTCATCTTCTATAACTGTCATTCCAAAAATATCCTTTAACCAATCAGCATGCAAATAATACTCATCGTTTATAATTGTTAATGGCGCTGTTGCTAATGAATAATCAATGCCATTTAATATAAACACATTTTTATTAGGGTACAATCTGATTGACTCACCATCTTTGGTCAATAGAATATGATCCTGACTAATAAAATCATAGGTATAACCTGCTTCTTTCATAATCGGGAGTAAAGGAAGCAATAGCTTATCATTTTGGTAATAATATTTTCCTTGTAAAGCTTTATCATTCACTACTACTTCTCTCACATCTTCATAGTAAAGAGGAATAACACTATTCTTTTCATTACTATTTAATTGGAAAAACGAAGTATTCTTTTCTTTTATATTGGATAAGATTCCATCTAGCCTTGCTGAAGTTAATGGCTCCTCTTCAGCGAGAGCAATTTTAATGAAAGATTGGATTTCAGGTTCATACAGTTCCTTTTTTAGGATCTCAACCATCGCCTTAGTTTTTGGACTTCCATTCGATTTATTTGTATACAGATTACCTAATATATTCTGTTGCCATTTTTCTTGCTCATTTTTAAATGGAAAAGTGGAGTTCACATATAATTGAGAAATTTGATTATTTAGCTTTTCAGCATTATTAACATCGTTTATCATTAATAGATCTTGATTTATTCCTTCTTGATGTTTAGAAGTTAAAATAACTACACTATCCTGTAGATCAGGAAATTCTCCAAGCTTCGACGCTACCTGCTTAACCGCGGGTTTAAAACTATCTTCATAATAGATATTAGGACCATCATCTTCCATTTTTTCATGATGTAATTCACCCTGCTGATAGTACAACGAATAAACTGGACCTTCCCCTTCAAACACATAATAATCTACGTATTTTTTATTAGCCTTTCCTATTTGATCTGCCACAGCTGCCCAACTGCCTGTACGGTTGCTCTCAACCGTCATTTCTACTTTTGTTTTGTTAGTTTGAACATTTTCCAATTGTAAGGCCCAATCTTCTAACATCATACTTCTCTGTTTTGAATTAAAAGGAATACTATAATTAAATGTTACATTTTTTTCATCTTCTTTAATTGAAACAGTATTATTCGATAGTTTCTTTCCATCAACTTTAATTTCTACCTTTGAAGGGTTTTCTAATTTATATTTTCCCTTTTTCAAATTAGACATCGATTGACTCACTTGTAAAGTTTCTTCATTTTGTTGAATTTGAATATGTTGATCCACTACGGATTGCCGATTCTTTTCAATTATTTCTTCATCCTTTGAATACACATTCCATTGCCACAACAGCACTCCACCAGTCGCCAATAATATAAATATACTCGTAACAAATGTTCGTACCATGGCATTTTCCCCTTAGACATTATTCCTATTATCAACTTACCAAATATATCAATATAATAACAAACTAAATTCTTACAACTTAGAGAATTCTTCATTTTTTCTTCATTACGTGGTAAAGTTATACTTATCTTTTGAACGTTAGAAAGGAGCAAGTATTTTGATACAACGCTTTATTGAGCTTGGTGAAGGATATTCTGATCTTTATGAACTAATCGAAATAGGAAAAGCAAACAAAGAAAGAGTAGCCTTCTTATTAGCATTACATACAAAGAAAAATGAAAAAGAAGTAGTTTCGCTAGCTATTATATTAAAACCAACGGACCCTGGAAACTTCCAACCTATTTATATATGTCGAGAAGGTATTCCAAATCCTGAAATAATTCCAAATAAAAGATATGATATGTTCCAAGAACTCGCTTCGACGATTGACAAAAATATTATAAAAATTGATATAAAACCGTCTACTTTATTCCCAGAAACTGATTTATTCTATCAGCATTTAATTGGCATATTACGAATGAACCGTTATCTTCCACCACTTTCGTAGTAGTTATTACTTATATCGGCTACACTAGTCGAACTCTTAAACATTCTTTTTAAGTAAAATTTGATAAAAATAAAAAAGATGAGTAGTACATACTACTCATCTTTTTTAAATTCCCATCTTATAATCATATTCTTTTGCTTTATCCGGCTTTGAATTTTCATAGTTTGTTTTCAAAAAAGGTTTATATGATACTTCTACTTTTTTAATAAATGAATACGAATTTAGTTTCTCAACAGTTGCATCCACGTCGTCCATATTGGTATACAAGACAACATATTTCATTTTTTTCGAAACATAATGAATATTCCCGAACCGTCTCAGCATCTTTACTTGCTTTAAAGTATGCAAATAAGCAATGATTCCTTGTCTAGCACCCAGCATTACAAAAAACTCCTAATAAATATTTACAAGTAGTGTAGCATACACTTGTCTTTATTATCAACCGATAATCCTGCTCATTAAGCTTAATATTAGAAACATTCTTTCTAACTATACAACGTTGTAATCATTTAGAGTATTAGATATGATCCTAATTTTCGAATCGATAACTAGTCCCTTTCATAAGAAGAAGCGTCTCAAAAGTGGTTGTAAATCACTTTTGAGACGCTTTTTAGCTCTTCGTTATAGGTTTTGAATATGTTAAAAATGCCTATCTTTAGCGCTTTTAAAAAAGATGGAATTTGATGTACCTCTATAAAGAAGAGAAGAATGCCTTTTTCGTAAATGTAAAAATCTAAAGCACCATTACCTTATGGGACACCCTCTTGGACGAATAAAAACTAAAACTGAACTATTTATTATGAACAGCCGCAACTTCCACCCGATCCACAGCCCCCACTACTACATCCCCCTTCAAAGAAAGGATTGCCTGCAGGCGTCTTAATATGTGGTGATACTGAGCTAGCGATGATTTGACTTATTTGATCCAGAGCTTCTTGAAACTTATTCTCAGCAACTTTAAATTGTGCAACTGTCGGATGTAGGTCTAGCTCTCTTTTTCTAGTTCTCGTTTCTAAATTTACATATTTATAATCTGGATGATACCTTCCAAACCGCTGTACTTCTTCATAGCGTTCCTTCATCTCCGTAAACGCCTTAATTTTCGCTTGGGCATCAGCATCATTTTGTAATTTATATAAAGAGATAAGATAATTTTCCCCAACTTCGGACTCAATGACCATTTGTGCTAATTCATCTGCACACTGTAAAATTTCTACTCTTTCCAAAGTAGCAATCATTAAAACCCCACCTCCTAACAATATATTACCATGTAATATGAGTGAAAGAAAATGTTCACACATTCTTTTTTGTTGGGAGAAAGAAAAATAAAAAATAAAGTTGATGTTTATCACAACTGGTTCATATTAAATCAAATTGAACTATCCTTTAAAATTCATAGATTGGAGCATACCAAGCATCACGGAAGCTACCTGAACGCCATTCGTTAATTTATTTACCCGATGCGGAATCGACTTTTCAAAATGAAACACAGTTTCCGTTCCAAACTTCTCAATTTCCTGAGGGTTTCTCGTTAATTTTCGATACCATAAAGGTTGCAAACGTAAATATTTAAGTTGATCTGCATCCTCTTTTATCCATTGATATAGATCCTGCCTCATTGATCTCCCACCTTTGTTTTAATCTTTTCGTGAATCAAAAGGATTCGGTTGTTTTTCTACTTTACTTTCTTTTTCTTCAGTGGGAGCAGTATTTTGGAACTGTGAAATAACTCCAGAAATCGCACCTAAGGCTTGGCTCAAGTTTGATACATGTTTTTGCATAGACTGGACATCAATATTCTTCAAAGATTCAAAAACATTCGCAATCATATCTTTCTGTTCTTCTTCTTGTTTAACGGTTGACACTTGTTCAACTGCAATTGCCGTTTCTCGATAACCATCCCAAACAGTATTTTGCTCACCAAGTAAATACCAATCTTCATAAATCTCTTGCCATGTGTATATGCCTCTTCTTACTTCTTTAACTAATGAAGGATGATTTCTAATGAATACTTTAAATTCTTCCATAGACTGTTGAGTTTTATTTGACAAATCCCTTCACCTCTTATTCCTACTTTCAATTCCATTCCGAATTTCGCCTAATTCAACATATGAAGAATTGAATAAAATGGTGAAAAAAAAACATATTGCCCAAGAAATAAAATATGAGTAATATGTTAATTATTAAGGTTTTTTTATGAAATTTTGAGTGTAATATTTTTGATATACACCTACACCTAAATGAGTGAACTCTTCATTTAGAAGGGCCTCACGATGACTTTTACTATTTAGCCATCCCTCAAAAGCCGCAACACCATCTACATACTGTGCTGCTATATTCTCTCCTGCTAATTCAAATTTAACATGGTCTTTCTCTAATCTATTACCCAAATCTCCATATTTCGGAGATTCATGCGAGAAATAATTATCTGTAAACATATCCATGCTATGCTTGAATGCTACTTCTGAGGTAGGTTCATCCCACTCTAGCGGGTTAAGATTAAACCTTTCTCGAACTATGTTCGTAATATCAAATATTTGCTGATCATCACCGTCTTGGATTAGCTTCCATTCTTCTTCAGAAATTACTTCTTCTGTAGGAAGTTCGCCTCGATACACAAGTTCATACGGCCGCTGTTTTATAAGCGTGTCTACGTCCATAAAGCGAACACTTGAAACTTTACCAGTAAATTTATCAATATATACTTGTGCATATCCATTACTCATTTTCACAAGTGGTCTCATGCCTAAATCTTCTTCTGAAAGTTCAAAACGATATGAATTCCCTCTCCAATCGATATCAATTGTTGTTTCAAGATTAACGGTTTGAAACAATTGATCGATCGGTTGACCGATAGCAAACGGAGCGACATTTAGTTCTTCTCCAAGTCCGTAAATGGATACAACTTTTCCATTTTGTACACCGACTTGCATATATTGTTCCACTTGATCAGAATAAATCCACCATTCATATCCGTAAGAAGACGGGTCTTTTCTTACTGGTTCACCAAATTGCTTTAAAACCTCATTGCTACTCTTACCAATAAACAATGAAAGTCCTTCAGTTGCTTTTTTTTGCACTTGACCCTTTTTACTTTCGATGGGATTATTTATTTGACTAGCTGATTGCTCTTTGTTTAATATTTCTTCCTCTTCTTCATGAAAAAAGTAAATACTGATAATAAAAATGAGTGCTGCTAGAAAGCACACCTTAAGAAAACTTTTCAGAGATTTTCTCTCCTCCCATTATGGAAATGCTGTCAATAAATTAATAACATTATATCATTTTGCTCAATTACAAGGTATATAAAAACAGAGCAGATATATAAATTTATTAGCACTATGTATAAATATTTAACATGATTTACAGTAAATTTTCAATAACAGACTTGAAAGCTATTCAATATAGTATAACAATGATGTCACTTTTGTGAAAAACCTATTTATTTCCACCTACTCGTTGCAAGATATATAGATTCATACTATTATTAAAATAGGAAAAAATATCATACTTTTCAATATTTTAGATGATTTTGTTTCCCAAACTTACAAAGATGGAATTATTTAGGGGGGATTGTTCATGAGATTCGAAAACACAGGGATTCAAGATTTTAAAGCCGACTTAACTCGTTTGGATGAAGTTATGGAAGAGAACGGATTGATTCGTTCAGAGCAATGGGATTATGAACGAGCAAACTATGATCGTAAATTTGAATTAAAGGAAGGCGTATATTATCTTCGAGTACAAGCATATGCTATTGAAGGTGATGTAGGGGCACACCGTGCAATTATGCAACTCTTAACTCCACTTCTAGGTAAACATTATTACCCACACGGTATCGAATATGGCAGCGCAGAAAACTTTCCTCATACATTAGTTAAACAATGTGAACAAATTCTCGAAAAAGTAAGTAATGAAATCAGTCAGTTCGCCATTACTAATTAAGTATTTTTAAACGCATGAAATGTTCATGCGTTTTCACTTCAAATTATAAAACATTTGTTATAAACATAGTTGAATGAATCTATTTTAATAATAAATAGATTCATTCAACTGCTTGTTCATCAATTTAATCCAAAACTCCACAATAAATAAGGATGCTCTTTCTTCTTTAAATAGAACCCTAGACGTTTTAACATATCTATTTTGAAATTATCCGTATATAATACCTCTACATTCACATGTTTATATATCCCATCAAAATGAATCATTACATAATCTAAGAACAACTTCATCATTTCTTTGTAATATTTTTTCTCCTGTTGAAATGATATAAAATATGTTTCTAAAAAAGCAGTCTCTTTTTTATCCTTCATCTTATATAATAGAATATCTCCCACCATCTTCTTTTGCACAAGATCAGCTAGTATCCACATATTAAAATTAGACGATGTTTCTGTCTCTAAATCTTCAATTAATAATGGTAAAAAACTTAAAAAGCGATTGGAAGGCCAATTATTTGGAATCTCAATGGGTGATCGAACCGCTAATTCCTTTCTAAATAAAATAATTGATTTTGCCATATCTAACGAACAACCCATGATTAATATTTTTTCTGTTTTATAATCTTTCAACATCTTCCCCCCTTCAAGACAAAAGTGACCATACAAAAAAGGATGTTGCTTTATTATATTAAGCAACATCCTTTTTTCATTCCTATTTTTAAAAACCTAAAATAGCTTTAATCACTGAAGTAGTTTCTCCTCCACGGTAAAAAACATAGAGTAACATATAAACAGCCACACCTGTAATAGCGGTAAAAAACCAAATAACACTAGTAATTGGTCCTATTTTTCGATGTCTCTGTAAATTTTTCTTATATCCAGACCAAAGTGTAACAATTCCCATTACTGCTCCAACTGTAGCCAATGTAATATGGAAAATCAAAAATATAGTGTAATAAATTTCTATATCCTCAGGGCCACCAAAAGCCGTATTCCCTATAAAAACTGTTCTGCTAGCATAAATGACAAAGAAGATAATCGCAAATAAAGCTGCAAGCATCATTGCTTTTTGGTGAGCTTCAATTTTTCTTTGTTTAATTAATACCCAACCAATAGCAACTGTTACTGCACTTAACACAATAAATACCGTACTAATTGTGGGTAGAACTGGTAATGACATAGGCTATAAAACGTCCTCTCCTGTATGTATTCTTTAATATTTTAATAGACATTTTTATAATTTTCAATAATTGTAACAAGAACGACAAAAATAATCCATAAATGGGATATTCATCTATTGTACAGGCTTCATACCTCCAGTTTGTAACTCTTCTGGAATCTCATCAACTGCATGTATATTCTCTTGGCGGCTCCACTGAAAGAAAATTCGCGCCAAAACAAGACCGTAAACAATCTCTTGAATAATCTTCATGACTATTCCACCAGTCTTTTGATCCGCAAGTAACGGGATCGTGTTAAACACCTCAGGTCCTGTAATATTTAATCCAGACAGCGTACTCGCAGGAACACATAATTCCATCGCTGTTAACCATGAAGTAGGATTAGAATACGTACTATACATAGGTGCTTCCGAGAAAATTATAAGCGCACATGCTGGAGTTAGTAGAATACCATTTCCGAATATGTATCCGATTCTCTTAATACCGTAAAAGCCTTGGTATTCTTCTAATTTATTCATAATTGGCCACCACATAAATATAGCTGTTAAGAACAAAAGAACAGTATACATCGAATGTAAAAACATATCTGACTTCACTGCATCAAAAATAAGTGGAATATGATAGAACGAAAAAGTTCCATTAAATACAATTAATGCAATTAATGGTTTTGTCACGAATTGAAAAATACTTTTAATAAATCGAATGGATATTACACTTCTCCAAATCCAATTAGGTACTGCCACAATTAATAATGGAGGAATGACTAAATAAAAAATAGCCATTTGCGTCATATGCACACTAAACATAATATGACCAATTAAATCTATAGGTGACCCTTTTATAATATATAGGAGCACAAGCACAGTTACAAACAAAAAGGCTTGTGTTTTTGTCAATTTTTCACTTTCACTAAAAATCTTTTCACGATAAACGGTAGTAACGACAAAGAACAATATACCAACAATAATTATTGTTATTAAAAATAATGGACTCCATAGTGCTCGAAAACCAAAAATATCAAGTGTCATATATTTACACCTCTTATTCGCTAATAATCACCAATTCTATAAACCTACTACCTATCATTCATTTCAAATAGTAAAAAGGTTGACTTCAGAAAGAGCTAGCCCTATACGAATATAGGGCAGCCACTTATTAGTCAACCTTTTCCTTTAAATCCAAACAATTGTAACAAAAGCAAGAATTGTTACAGCTCCAACTAATAAACCAGAGTATAAAAACATCGCTGGTAAACTATGCCCTTTATTACTCATATGCATAAAGTAATACAATTGGAAAACTACTTGAACAACAGCTAATAAAACAATAACTGGAATAATAAACCATTTAGAAAAGCTATCGAATCCTACTGCAGCAAAAGACAATAACGTCAAGAAAATCATTAATGAAAATGAAATAACTTGGTGTCTCATGTCTTCCGCATTCTTTTTGCGACGGTAGTTAACATCTACCTCCGGGTGAGTCGAATCAACATGATTATTTTCCATCATTTATCCCACCATTCCCATTAAGTAAACAACTGTAAAAATAAACACCCATACAACATCAATAAAATGCCAGTATAAACTCGCAACATAGAACTTAGGAGCATTATATAGATTTAAACCACGTCCAGCATTTCTGACCATCAATGTAATAATCCAAAGTAAACCGAATGCAACGTGAGCTCCATGGAATCCTACTAATGTATAAAATGCAGAACCGAATGCACTACTTGTAAATGTAAATCCATACTCATGTACGTAATGATTGAACTCATAAACCTCTAAACCTAAGAAAGCTAAACCTAATAGTACTGTAACTAACAACCAGGCTTGCATTCCTTTAAAATTATAGTTCTTCATATGATACATTGCATAAACACTTGTTAAAGAACTTGTTAAAAGTAGCATTGTCGCTACAAATGTAAGTGGTAAAGAAAAAATATCCGCTGCCAATTTATGGTCTGCACTTGGAACTTTATCCTTTAACGCAAGGTAGGTCGCAAATAGTGTACAAAAGAGAACCGTTTCTCCGCCAAGGAAAAACCAAAAGCCGATAAATTTATTCTTACCTTCTAAATTAGCTTTTTCCGGTGAAGAAGGCCAGGTTGCTTCAGTATATTTTTCATCTATATGCATTATGCGATCCCTCCCTTTTCGTCATCGTCATCCATTAAATCTTCCTTATGAATATGATGACCTAAATCGTCTTTAACTGAACGAACAAACATTGATCCCAATGTAATTAGCAATCCAATAATTAGTACTGGCAATGACCAGCTCTTATCTTCATCTAAGTTATACATTGCACCAAATGCGGCAACGAATAAACCAAAAGACATCATGAAAGGTATAAATGAATTGTTTGGCATATGAATATCTCCAAGCGGTTCTGCAGGAGTCATTTCTTTTTTCCCTTCCATTTTCTCTAACCAGTAAGCATCCAACCCACGAACTAGCGGTAATTGCTTAAAGTTATAGTGCGGTGGTGGTGAAGCAATAGCCCACTCAAGAGTACGGCCATCTTCCCAAGGATCATTACCCACTTTTTTGTTCTTAATTGATGTGATAATAATGTTGTATAATAAAACAGTTGTACCAATTGCCATTAATATTGCTCCGACTGTACTTATTAAGTTCATTGCATCTAACCCTTGACCTGGCAAGAATGTAAATACACGACGCGGCATCCCCATCAGTCCTAAGAAGTGCTGAACAAAGAATGTTAAATGGAAACCTATTACGAAGAACCAGAATGTCACTTTTCCAAGGGCTTCGCTTAACATCGTTCCAAACATTTTTGGCCAATAGAAGTGTGCACCGGCCAGTAAACCGAATACAACTCCACCTACAATTACATAGTGGAAGTGAGCTACTACGAAATAAGTGTCATGATATTGATAATCAGCTGGAGCAACAGCATTCATAATACCTGTTACTCCACCCATTACAAAAGATGGAATAAAGGCAACTGCATACAACATTGGCACCGTGAACTTGATGCTTCCTCCCCACATTGTTAAGATCCAGTTAAAGATCTTAATCCCTGTCGGAACAGCGATTGCCATAGTTGCAACCGAAAAAATTGCATTGGCAATTGGTCCTAAACCAACAGTAAACATATGGTGAGCCCATACCATGAATCCTAAGAAACCAATCAAGATTGTTGCGAATACCATCGAAGAATAACCGAATAATCTTTTTCTTGAGAATGTTGCGAAAATTTCTGAGAACATTCCAAACGCAGGTAAGATTAAAATATAAACTTCAGGGTGACCAAAAATCCAGAATAAATGTTCCCAAATAATTGTATTCCCCCCCATTGCTATATCAAAGAAATTTGAACCAAACATACGGTCAAAAATCATAAAGAACAAGCCAACTGTTAATGGAGGAAACGCGAATAAGATAAGAGCTGAAACTACAAAAGTTGACCAAGTAAATAACGGCATTCTCATATAAGTCATACCTGGTGCGCGCATATTAATAATAGTTACAAGAAAGTTAATACCCCCAATTAACGTTCCAGCACCAGAAATTTGAAGCCCTAGTGCATAAAAGTCAATTCCATGACCTTCAGTTGCCAATGATAATGATGCATATGATGTCCAACCAGCAGTTGGTACCTCACCAATAAACCAAGATAAGTTTAAGAAGACCCCACCAAATAAAAACAACCAAAATCCTAATGCATTTAAGAATGGAAACGCAACATCACGTGCCCCTATTTGAAGCGGTACAGCAGCATTCATAAAAGCAAAAACTAATGGCATAGCGGCTAAAAAGATCATTGTAGTACCGTGCATCGTCATTAATTCATTAAATAAACCGGCACTAACAAAATCATTATTTGGAACCGCCAACTGAATACGCATAAACATCGCTTCAATTCCACCAATAATGAAAAACAATCCACCTGCAACTAAGTACAGAATAGCGATTTTTTTGTGGTCTACAGTTGTTAAGTAGTCCCAAATAAATGGACCTATCCCCTTTTTTCGAGCGTAAGTACTCACGATTCTACCTCCCTATGAGTCAATTATTCCCTATGTTACTTTTGAACCTTCAACTGCATTAAGTAAGCTGTTAATGCATCCAGTTCTTCTTGTGACATGTTAGCGTAGCTAGGCATGGTGTTACCTGGTTTTATTTCTTGTGAATCCGTTAACCATTTCTTAACGTTTTCTTCATTATGCTCTAGAATACCAGCCACTTTTTCACGCTCACCAAAAGTTGCTAAGTTGGGAGCCTTACGGGCTTCAGCCGGTCTCTTATCATTAGGTGTTATAGCATGACAGCCAATACAGCTTTTGTTGAAGATTTCCTCACCTTGTTGGGCAACTGATCCTTCAACCTTTGGTTTTTCTTCTGCACCTTTCATGTCAGCAATCCATTGTTTGAATTCATCTTTTGAAACGGCCTTCACTTTAAAGTCCATTAAGGCATGGGAAGGTCCGCAAAGCTCTGCGCACTTACCATAGAAAATATTCTCTGATTCTTTCGCCTTTTCACTATCGAATTCTAAGTAGAATTGGTTAACATTATCTGTGTTTGTATCCATCTTTCCTCCAGCAGCAGGTACCCAAAATGAGTGTTTCACATCTGAAGCGGTTACATTAAAGTACACTCTTTCATCAGTAGGAACAACTAAATCTTGGCTTGTTACAACGCCGTGATCAGGATATTCAAATTCCCACCAATATAGATTTGCTCGTACATTAACTACTGTTACATCACCTTTTGTTTTACCCTCTTTGTCCTTCTTCTCCATCGGAGCAACGTCAGCAAGCTGGAATGTATAAGAAACAGTTGGAATAGTAAGTACAATTAACAATAAAATCGGTATAACCGTCCAAATAATTTCAAGCTTGTGACTGCCTTCTACTTGCTTTGGAATTTTGTCGTCTTTACGTTTGAAGCGTATAATTGCAATAATAAACAACAAAGTAACAATTACGATTACAGCTACCATGATAATTACACTTAAGGTCATTAAATCGTATTGTTTTTTCGCTACTTCTCCAGCAGGTTGTAAAGTGGATAAAAATGGTTTACCACAACCAGCTAGTAAAAGCGTTAAAAGTGTAAATAATCCAAACACACGCCATTTTTGTAGCCGTTTCTTCATCCTAGTGAAACCCCTCTTTCATAAAAAATTTCTCTTAAATCCCTCTTGCATTTTTTCTTCAAAATTCCTTCTATTTAAATTTCTTACAAACCAAGAAAGAATTCCCAGTTAAAAACCGCAAAAAGGTCCCTATAATCAGCACTTCCAGTGGAGTTACAAGAAAACTATCCTTCAGGGACCAATTTACATAATTATGATGTTAGTGGTGATTATTAACTAATCACCACTGCTTGAAGTAATACTTATATCAAGGTTACGATAACCATTGAAACAAATAAAATCGTTAAATAGTTCAAAGAATAAATAAACATACCTTTGGCCCATTTAATCTCATCTTTCATTCTAAATCCATATAAACCGTATACTAACCAACCAACGTTCAAAATGATAGTTAAAATAACAAGTGGTGTACCAAGTGGAGTTAAGAAATATGGTAGAGGCATTAATAACAATACCCAGAAATTAATGGAAAGTTTTGTTCTTTTAAATCCTTTTACAACTGGTAACATCGGTATACCAGCTTTTCTATATTCTTCACAGCGTCTCATTGCTAACGCATAGAAATGTGGTGGTTGCCAGATAAACATCAATAAATACAGTACCCAAGCAATTATATCTAAATTCGCATCTACTGCTGCCCAACCAATTAAAGGTGGTACTGCCCCACTGATAGAACCAATGATGGTATTGGATACAAAATATCGCTTAGAGAAAGTATACAGAACAACATAAGCAAATACCCCTAACAAGCCGATAAGCGCTGCCGATAATGTGGTCATTGCTAACATGATTGTACCTACTGTTACTAGAGCAAGACCTAATATCAACACTCGAATAGAGTTTACTTTCCCAGTAACTGTTGGTCTCGCTTTTGTTCGCTCCATTAAATGATCGATGTCCCGATCAATATAATTATTTAAAGTACCAGCCCCTCCAATGATAAGAGCGGATCCAACTAATGTTAAAAAGACTATATCTAAATTATCTAAAAAACTCATCCCAGAAAAATGAAGCGCCAACCATAGACCTGTAAAAGTTGTTATTAAATTCGACTTTATAATTCCGATCTTAACAATAGCTAAAAAGGCATCCCATGCTGACGTCTTAGGATTTTCATTTTGAAGGCTTGATTCATTCTCTCCAAGAGTAGTTTGAGCCAAGACCTTTGAATTCGACATATTTCTTCCCCCTATTATAAAATCACTAAATATAAAAAAGCTTATATTTTATCTATACTATCATTATTCCACACTTTTCTATATTTGTAATGAAAGGCGCTCACTCAAAGAGTTCCAAATTATTACTTATACGACATTAATAATTTACTAATTATTACAGAAATAGATTATAATAACACATTTTAACATTCTCTGTATATTAAAACATAATTTCTTTCATTTTTGTGAAGTTTTTTTGTATTGTTTTTGACTTATTTGTGACTGTATGATTTTTAACCATTTACAACTTATACACATTATTATTGTGTTTATTGGACAACATTGATGATATCCATAAATAACATTGTTATGAATGTGTCAAATTTATAACAAATCATTATACTATGCTCTCATTCTAATATAATATATTATTTTTTTACAAATATTGAAATATTACCCTTTTATTTCTATCAAAATAGCAAAATCCTTTCAACTGTTTTCACTATTTCTACAAAA
>NZ_JBALMO010000309.1:0-189 GCF_036963345.1 Bacillus sp. JJ722 | reverse complement strand
AATTCAATTTTTTAACTATTTAGGAAATATATTTTATTTAATCTCGTATTTTATTTCTATAATGAAGAAGGTGAATGTTCTGTGCATCAAGGTTTGAAAAGGCTTGCAGTACTAACAACAATCGGTATGCTTTTAATTCTTCTTGGGGGAGCTTTAGTAACAAAAACAGAGTCAGGCATGGGTTGTGGT